>JAZUOR010000237.1:0-10426 GCA_045604745.1 Acutalibacteraceae bacterium
TCAAGCAATCGGATCTCATTGTTAGCTTCAACCACTGCCATGGGCTCCACAAACACTGTTGCGCCTGAGGACGATGAATCGTGTACCAGTCCGGGAACGCTGCCCCTGCACGCGGCTTTTACCGGCACGACATAGCGTCCGGAGCGGATGGTCACAAGGGCATCCTGCATATATTTCTGATTCTCCGCAGAACGGATGAATTTATCCAGCTGTTCACGTACTCTGCTCTGTGCGGCACGCAGCTTTTTGCGGATGTCGGCAAGCTCACGGGAAGCCTGGTCGCTCATCTCGTCCTCGTTTATGATGGAGGTCGTAATGCGCTCCTCAAGATTGCGGTCGGTCTGTAGCATCATGAACAGTCCGTCAAAGCTGGTGACAACACCCTCGCAGTTGCCCCTCCATTCGCGCAGGGAACGTATTATGCGCAGCACCTCGGCTATGCGCAGAAGCTCAAGCATGGTCAGCACACCGCCAGCCTGTGCCCGGCGCAGCGGGTTGGATGTATTCTGAACTCCGCCGAAACGCGGTGTTCCGTATCGTCCTATGAGCGAATGGGCATCCCAGCTTTCGGCAAGCCGTGCACGCACCTCAGAAGCAGTGTGTGCCGGTTCAAGCTCTCGCGCACGCTCGGCAGTGTCCTTGCATGAGCAGGAATTTGCCAGCTTTTCAAGCACCTTATCCAGTTCAAGAGTGCGCAGATATTTGTCTTTCATTGTAATGTTTCATTCCTTATGTTGCTTTGGGATCGTTGATGTCCGGCTGATTTGATGTGATCTGACCGGATCGGAGCGAACGGTAAAAATCAAGAGTATTGAAACTGCGTTCCAGCCGCTCGGTCAGATACCGTTCGCAGGCGTTTTCAAACTGCCCCAGACTTGGCTCTGACAGCGAAAACGAAAAGGTCTGACCGATATCGGTGTAAATGCAGTGACGCATGGCTGTAAGCGCCCCTCTGCTGAGCTGCACACTCGCCCCGTCAGGGCCGCACTGTCCGCAGCGGATAGTACCGGTTGCAGGCATGAAGTAGGTCAGGTCGGTCTCATATTCGCCGCATTCAGAACACATAATCAGATCGGGCATAAAACCGGACATGGATAGAATTCGAAGCTCCGTGGCAGCCTTTATGAGTGCCGGCGAACGCTTCTGGTCGGACAGCGCATGGAGAGCCCGGAGCATCAGGACAAGATATCCTTCGCTGAACTTATCCGGCGGTGTCATTTCCTCTGCCAGCTCACACAGGTACTGAGCCAGCGTAAGCCGGTCAAGATCAGCCAGCACCGACACAAAAATGTGCTCAAGATGGCTGTCGTTTATGCTGTATTGTCCGTCCTTGCCGCTGAACAGAGTAAAGCGGGCATAGGACAATTGATTGGTCGCAGCAAAATTCTTGTTTTTGAGATTGCGTGCTCCCCGCGCGTAGGCTCTGATTACGCCGCCGGTACGGGTGAGCAGAGTGCACAGACGATCGCTTTCCTTGTAGCTGCTTGTGCGCAGCACAAGGGCATCTTCGGTCAGCAGACCCATATCAGTCCTGTGCCTTGAAGCCGAAGCCACGCAGCAGGCCGTCCTTATTGCGCCAGTCTTCGCGCACCTTGACCCACAGCTGCAGATTGAACTTTGTGTCAAAGACGCGTTCAAGCTCACCTCTGGCACTTGTTCCTATGCGCTTGAGCATCGCACCCTTCTTGCCGATGATGATGCCCTTGTGGCTTTCCTTTTCACAATAGACTGTAGCCGTCAGGTCAATCATTTTGCCGTCCGGACGCTCCTTCATGGATTCTATGTCCACAGCGATGCCGTGGGGCACCTCGTCGGTCAGCAGCTTGAGGGCGCTTTCACGCACTATTTCTGCAGCGATGGTCCGTTCCGGCTGGTCGGTGAGGGTGTCGTCCGGGAAGAAGTGCGGACCGGGTTCCGCAAGGCCGCACAGCTCGTTTCGCAGGATGTCTATTCCGTCACTGGTGACGGCACTGACCGGAACGATAGCGGAGAAGTCGTAAAGCTCACTCAGGCGCGCTATGACTCCTGCAAGGGCGGTCTTGTCCGCCAGCTTGTCGATTTTATTTATAACCAGCACCGTAGGAAGGTCAATCTTTCTGATCTGCTCAAGCAGCGATTCTTCAGCGGCCCCTATCTCCCCTTTTTCCTCCACAACCAGCACCGCCATGTCAACGCCGCCGATGCTGTCGTCGATTTCATGAACCATGAAATCGCCCAGCTTGGTGCGCGGCTTGTGCATGCCGGGAGTATCGGTGAACACCAGCTGAGTGTCATTCTCGGTCAGCACGCCCATAATTCGTGTGCGGGTAGTCTGGGGACGGGGTGATACTATGGCAACTTTCTGACCCAGAAGACGGTTGAGTATAGAGGATTTGCCCACGTTGGGACGTCCTACGATTGCCACAAAAGCAGATCTTGTTTCCATTCGGTAAGCGGTCTCCTTATCATGCGGTTGAATTATACCTGAGAAAAAGGCACAGGATAACAGCATTATTATAACACTGTGTTCACAATTTAGCAACAACAAATGTACGCTGGGCTCATGTGAGGCGACGGATGGGCGCGGGAGGACGCACAAACCGCCCCGTCTGCGGTGCTGCGAGCAGTTTGCAGGCGGGGCGGTTTTGTTGGTTTGGTGGGTTATTCGACGATCCAGGTGACACCGGAATTAGGTTTATATCCGTAGTAGTCGGCGTCGAGGGGCGCGGTGACGGTGATAGTGCAAAACTCGAAAGCATCATCCCCAATTCTTCTAACACTTTCAGGGATTGTAATTGATGAGAGATTATAACACCAAATGAACGCACAACTACCAATACTTCTTACACTATTAGGGATGTTAATAGATGTTAGCGAGTTGCAACCAGAGATAGCCCAATCGTTAATGCTTGTTAAGCCATCAGGGAGATATAATGATTTTAGGTTGTCACAACCACTAAACGCGCTTCTCCCAATTTCGGTTACGCTGTCAGGTATTTTTATTTTTTCAAGGCTGATGCACTGTTCAAACGCGCTGTTGCCGATTGTTTTTACGCTATCAGGAAAAAATATCGATCTTAGATTACTGCAGTTCATAAATAATTCATTACTAACGTACGATATACCGTCAGGAATAGAAATAGATTCAAGACTTCTACAGCCATAAAACACGCTGTCACCAATACTATTTATGCTTTCAGGAATGGTTATTGACGCAAGATTATAGCAATAGCTAAATACACTGTCGCCAATACTATTTACACTGTTAGGTAAAATAATAGATTTAAGGTTATCACAGTGCGCAAACGCTTGGTCTCCAATGCTGATTACACTGTCCGGAATAGTTATTGATTCCAGATTCTTACACAAGCAAAACGCTCTATCTCCAACACTTAGCACAGGCACACCGTTATATTGGTTCGGCAGAGTTACTACAGTAGATTCTCCCAGATACTTGGTAATTTCATATCCATCATTCAACAGTGTAAACTCATACTTTTTTGCCAATTCGCGGTTCATTTCTGCAATTCTTGCGGCCTCGCGAGCTTCCTCCACCTCCCGCTTTGCCTTACTATACGCCGAAATACCGAACACGCCGCCAATTACCAGTGCGGCGCATACTACCGCGGTCACAACTTTGAGCAGCCTGTTCTGTCCGGTCTGCTTATTCATCTTCTGCTCGCTGCGGGCGGCTCTTACCTCCGCGTCCTTGCGGCGCTGCTGCTCTTTCAGCACCCTTGCCTCAGCAGCCTTGCGCATGCGTTCCTGACGGGCTTTTTCCGCTTCCTGACGCTGTTTTTCAAGCTCGGCGGCTTTCTCGGCTTCCATTCTTCGCTGCATTTCGAGAACGGCGGCTTCCTCAGCCTCTCTGCGCCTTCGCTCCTGCTCCTCTGCAATGCGTGCAGCTGCCTCGGATTTCTTCACTCTGCCCAGAGTCTTGAAAGCAAAATCAACTGCACCGTCAAGATCCCTGGCATTGAAGGACTCAAAATGCTCAAGCTGAATAGGCAGGTCGCGAGTGGAAATACCATTCAGAACAGTGATGATGTCTCCGTGGGGCTTTCTGCCGCTCTGGATGGAGCCGAAGAAAGTCGACCACTCGCTCTTGACCCAGCGGGAGTTTATATACTCGGTGGAGGTGCCGACCAGAATGAGCAGGTCGGCCTCATCCAAAGCCTGATATATCTCGTCCATGAAAGCTGAGGTACTCAGATCCTTTTCGCTGAAAAAGACATTGAGTCCCTCGTCGCGCAGCATGATATGCAGACGTTCGGCGATGGTTCGGTCAAGGGTCAGACCGCCGCCGGGTGCGGTGTTTTTGAAGGAGATAAATACATCGTAGGCCACAATATCACTCCGTTTCGTTTGTGTGATTTTAGCATAGCACAAAAATCGCGGAATATCAACACGAAAACATGCCCGAAAAGCCCTTTAAAACGCACACAGGACGGTGGTAAAAATACGGGCGTATACCAGTATGTTAAAATTTCTTGACAACGCCATGCTTCTTAACTATAATGTATCTAATGCGGTCCGCGAGGGTCGCGTTTATATTGTTATGCAAACATTACATCACTTATCGAAAGGGCGCGACACAATGGCAGAAAAGCTCGTACTTCTTACCGCAGAGGGTAAACAGGCTCTCGAAGATGAACTGAATTATCTCAAATCGGAAAAACGCAAGGAGATATCCGAAAAAATCAAGGTAGCTCTCGGCTTTGGCGATTTGAGCGAAAACAGCGAATATGACGAGGCCAAAAACGAGCAGGCTCAGGTTGAGAGCCGTATCGTTGAGTTGGAAGTCATGCTCAAGCGTGCTTCTGTTATAGACGAAAGCGATCTCGACACCGACGTTGTACGCATCGGTGCCAAGGTCACTCTGCTGGACGTGGAATTTGACGACGAGGTTGAATATCAGATTGTCGGCTCCACCGAGGCAAACCCCGCCAAGGGCAGCATATCCGACGAATCTCCCGTGGGCAAAGCCGTTCTCGGCCACCACATCAACGACATTGTTGATGCCGAAACTCCGGGTGGCATCGTCAAATTCAAGATTATTGCTATTTCCAGATAAATTCATAGTACTAAGGAAGGACATAAAAATGGCTGAAGAAATCATCACCGCCGCTCAGGAAACGGAAGCTCCCGCAGAACAGAGCGAGCAGGAGTTCAACGAACTGCTTCAGATCCGCCGCGACAAGCTGGATCAGCTCAAGGAGCAGGGCAACGACCCCTTTGTTATTACCACCTGCGGCAAGAACATTGACGCAGCTGATATTGTAGCCCGTTTTGATGAACTCGAAAACTCAGAGGTCACCATCGCCGGACGTATCATGAGCTGGCGTGACATGGGCAAGGCAGGATTCATAGATCTGCGCGACCGAAGCGGACGCATTCAGGTCTATCTCAAGATCAACGACCTTGGCGAAGAGGTCTACAAGAGCTTCTCCCTCTGGGATATCGGCGACCTGTGCGAGGTCACCGGCATGGTCTTCCGCACCAGACGCGGCGAGATCAGTGTTCACGCCCACAGCGTGCGTCTGCTTGCCAAGAGCCTGCTGCCCATGCCTGAGAAGTATCACGGTCTTAAGGACGTTGACACCCGTTACCGTCAGCGCTACATGGATCTGATAGTCAATCCCGAAGTTCAGGATACATTTATCAAGCGTGCTGCCATTATCCGCACCATCCGTGAGTATCTTGACAGCAACGGCTTTATCGAAGTTGAGACTCCCATTCTCAACCTTATCCCCGGCGGCGCTGCTGCCCGTCCCTTTATCACCCATCACAACACGCTGGACATGGATATGTACCTGCGTATCGCTCCTGAGCTGTATCTCAAGCGTCTGATTGTCGGCGGCATGGAGCGTGTGTATGAGCTGGGCCGTCTGTTCCGCAACGAAGGCATGGACGTCAAGCACAACCCCGAATTCACCACCTTTGAGCTGTACGAGGCATACACCGACTACCACGGCATGATGGCTCGCACCGAGGATATCATAAACGCCTGCGCTCTGGCTGCCTGCGGCACTGAGGAGATCGAATATCAGGGCACTCCCATCAGCCTTAAGAAGCCCTTTGCCCGCATGACCATGATCGAGGCGGTCAAGCAGTATTCCGGCGTGGACTTTGACGAGTTCACCGGCGACAGCGAGAAGGCTATCGCCCTTGCCAAGGAGCGCGGCTTAGAGGTCAAGAAGACCGATACATGGGGCAACATTCTCAACCTATTCTTTGAGGAATACGTCGAGGATAAGCTCATTCAGCCCACCTTTATCTATGATTATCCTGTGGAGATTTCTCCCCTTACCAAGCGTAAGCCCGACCGTCCCGAACTGGTAGAGCGCTTTGAGCTGTTCATCACCAGCCGCGAATTCGGCAACGCTAACAGCGAGCTCAACGATCCCATCGACCAGAGAGGCCGTTTCATGGATCAGATGGCTCTGCGTGAGGCCGGCGACGACGAGGCCAACATGATCGATGAGGACTTCCTCACCGCCCTTGAGTACGGCATGCCTCCCACAGGCGGTCTTGGTGTCGGTGTTGACCGTCTGGTCATGCTGCTCACCGACAGCTATTCCATCAGGGATGTCCTGCTCTTCCCCACGATGAAGCCTATAGAGAAGTGATTTCAAGTCCCCGATTCAGACGAGTCGGGGACGTTTTCATTTCAGGACTCTGTGCTATGCATGTTTTCTTTTCAAACACTATCTTTTCTCAGACAATCATGCTATAATATAACGATAAACGGCATTTTGAAAGGATGATCCAGATGGATATATGGGAACTCCTGTATCTCAGAGCACGGGAAGAGTATCATCCCACTGAAGTTTCGCCCTTTGTATATGCCCACCACGTCGTGTGCGCGCTGGAAAGTGAAAACGGCGACATATACACAGGCTTCTGCATCGAAAGCTGCAGCGGTGTAATGAATCTCTGCGCCGAACGGGTCGCCGCGCTGAACATGTATATGAGCAGCGGTCAGACAAGGATAAAAAGGATAATCGCATTCAGAGACTGCCCTCCCTATGGCGACGGCAGCGGAATGCCCTGCGGCGCGTGCAGAGAATTCCTCTTTCAGCTCGACGAAGCCAACAAAGACACCGAGATCATGGTCGATTATGAAAAAAGGGAGACCATAACTCTCGGCGAGCTTATGCCCGGATGGTGGGGTACGGAACGATATGCAGACACCCGAAGCTCCGGTCAGGACACTCAGTTATGAATCAGCACCATTTATATAAATCACAGTAAAGAAGGCTTACATATGAAACTATCAGAGTTATTCGCCAGCAACAGGCTTTCACTCTCCTTTGAGGTATTCCCGCCCAAGACCGACACAGCCTTTGAAAGCGTCAGGCACGCCACCGAGGAAATCGCCAAGCTGCGCCCGTCATTCATGAGCGTTACATACGGCGCAGGCGGCGGCACCAGCCGGTACACCCTTGATATAGCTTCCAACATCAAGAAGCAGTACGGTGTGCCTACTCTGGCTCACCTGACCTGCGTTTCCTCCACCAGAGAGACTGTGCTGGAAAAGATTGCACAGATCAAGGACGCAGGCATTGAAAACGTCATGGCTCTGCGCGGCGACCTGACACCGGAGCTGGAGCAGTCCGACCGCAGCAAGTGGGCATATCGCCACGCCATCGACCTTATCCGCGACATAAAGGAATCAGGTGCCGAGCTGTGCATCGGCGGCGCCTGCTATCCTGAAATACATCCTGAAAGTGAAAACCAGAAGGAAGACATCCGTTTCCTCAAGGAAAAAGTGGACGCCGGCTGCTCCTTCCTCACTACCCAGATGTTCTTTGACAACAACCTGCTTTACAATTTCCTTTATAAAATCAGGGAAGCAGGTATCACGGTTCCGGTCATCCCCGGCATCATGCCCATTACCAACGCCAATCAGGTGGAGCGTGCCATCAAGCTGTCCGGTTCTTTCATGCCTCAGCGCTTCAAGAGCCTTGTGGATAAATTCGGCACCTCTCCTGCTGCCATGAAGCAGGCAGGCATCGCCTACGCCACCGATCAGATAATCGACCTTTTTGCCAACGGAATAACCAATGTTCACGTTTATTCCATGAATAAACCGGACGTTGCCGAAAAGATTCAGAGTAATCTTTCCGATATACTCGGACAGGAATGAACAGTACTATCTGCGTAAGGATCTATCCTGCTCCGCCGGTCTGCAGGGAAGAAATACTTCGCTATGCCGGTGTGCGCGGTGATATTCCTGAGCTTGACGGAATATTGGACGAGTGCCTGCTCGAAATCAGCAGCAAGCTGATATATAAAGTATGTTACGGTGAGTTTGCCCTGAAGGGCGATGGCGAGACTCTGGATCTCGGATTTCTCAGAACCTGCTCTGCCGATCTGAAAAAGAATCTTTCCGGCTGTGACCGGGTGGTGGTTTTCGCTGCAACTGTGGGAATTGAGCTTGACCGGCTCATTGCACGGTACAGCCGTCTGTCACCGGTAAAGGCTTTGCTGCTGCAGGCCATCGGTGCTGAGCGAATCGAAGCGCTGTGCAATGTATTCAGCGAAGAAACAGCCGCACAGGCACATGACAACGGCAAATTTGCGCGCCCGCGCTTCAGTCCGGGCTACGGCGACTTTGCTCTGGAGACCCAGCGCGAGTTTTTTGCAGCACTGGACTGCGCAAGAAAGATCGGGCTCACTCTTAACGAAAGCATGCTGATGTCACCGACAAAATCGGTTACTGCTATCATAGGCATCGGCAAAACGGACTGCCGCATACAAACAGGATGCACTGCCTGCGGCAGAAAAGACTGTATATTTGGAGAGCATCATGAAGATAACTGAGTATATCAAAGACAATATTTTATTCCTTGACGGCGGTCTGGGCACACTGCTTCAGGCACACGGAATGGCTGCCGGTGAGCTTTCAGAAAGCTGGAACCTGACTCATCCAGACGTGGTCACCGGTATTCACCGGGATTATTATGACGCAGGAAGCAACGTGGTCTGTGCCAACACCTTCGGAGCCAATTCTCTCAAATATCCGGATGATGAGCTGGAAAAAATCATATGCGCAGCTATACAGAACGTTAAGGCAGCCCGCGATTCCAGCAGCGGAACACAGAAAAAATGGATTGCCCTTGATATCGGTTCGACCGGCAGAATGCTCAGACCCTACGGTGATTTTGATTTTGAGGACGCCGTTGCTGTATTTGCAAAGACCGTAAAGCTTGGTGCAAAGCACGGCGCAGATATTATCTTCATAGAGACCATGAACGACAGCTATGAGACCAAGGCCGCATTGCTGGCGGCAAAGGAAAGCTGTGACCTCCCTGTATTTGTATCCAACGCCTACAGTGAGGACGGCAAGCTGATGACCGGCGCTTCGCCGCCAGCTATGGTTGCCATGCTGGAGGGAATGGGTGCTGACGCCATCGGAGTCAACTGTTCTCTCGGTCCAAAGGCACTGAGCGGCGTGGTTGAGGAATATCTTGAATACGCGTCTGTGCCGGTCATTCTCAAGCCAAATGCCGGTCTGCCCAAGGTTGTGGACGGCAGAACCGTTTACGATGTTATGCCCGATGAGTTTGCTGCGGATGTTGCCGGACTTATCGAAAAGGGCGTACGCATAGCCGGAGGATGCTGCGGAACCACACCGGAATATATTGCTGCCACGGTGAAAAAATCCGCCGGACTGATGCCGGTTCCAATTGAGAAAAAAGACTTTACCTGTGTGTCGTCCTATACCAAAGCAGTGTTTTTCGGCAACCGGCCTGTGCTTATAGGTGAGCGCATCAATCCCACCGGAAAAAAGCGATTCAAGGAAGCTCTCAAGGCAAACGACATAGATTATATTCTCAAGGAAGGCATCTCTCAGCAGGAAAAGGGCGTTGATATTCTTGACGTCAACGTCGGTCTGCCCGAAATAGATGAGATTCAGATGCTCCGTACTGCCGTCTGTGAGCTTCAGGCCATCATCGATCTGCCGCTGCAGATTGACACTTCGGACGCTGATGCCATGGAAACCGCCCTGCGCCGCTACAACGGCAAGGCCATGATAAATTCGGTCAACGGCAAGCGGGAGAGCATGGACGCGGTCTTCCCTCTTGCCGCGAAATACGGCGGTGTCATCGTTGCTCTCACCCTTGACGAAAGCGGTATTCCCGCTACCGCGGAAGGTCGGTTGGATATAGCCCGCAGAATCCTCGATGAGGCGGCAAAATACGGCATTGAGCGAAAGGACATTATCTTTGATCCTCTGGCACTGACTGTCAGTGCCGACAACTGTGCCGGCAGAGAAACGCTGCGGGCCGTAAAGCTTATACGCCAGCAGCTGGGCTGCCACACCTCACTGGGCGTCTCCAACGTGTCATTCGGTCTGCCCAACCGCGAGATCATCAACAGCAGCTTTTTCACGCTGGCTCTGTGGCAGGGACAAGTCGGATCGTAGCCATGTCGTTCTGTG
>JAZUOR010000238.1:0-3955 GCA_045604745.1 Acutalibacteraceae bacterium
AGTTGTTGGTGCAGCTGTGGTGGTTGCGGTTGCCGCCGCTGCTGTATACATGTCGCCCCATGTGTTGTAGCCGGTTATCGGCGGCAGGTTGCGTACGCTGAACACTGCCTCCGATGACCTTATGAAGCAGGTGCCAAGGCCGTCGGACGCAACTAT
Source organism: Acutalibacteraceae bacterium (assembly GCA_045604745.1). Classification (GTDB taxonomy): domain Bacteria; phylum Bacillota; class Clostridia; order Oscillospirales; family Acutalibacteraceae; genus SIG598. The sequence goes on from JAZUOR010000238.1 coordinate 157, forward strand.
CTGCACCCATTCCTCGGACGGGTCGCGTGACAGCAGCATGTAATCGCGGCCGTCAAGCACTTCGGTTTTTTTGCCGCCCGGAGTTGAGCGTGCCTGAGCGCCCGGAGCGTACACGGTGATGGTGCTGTAGGTGTCGTAGGGGACGTTCTGTCCGCTGTAGTCGGGCGAGCCGATGCGCAGAATTCTTGCGCTTCCGGAGCCGGTCAGCCGCTTGCCGGTGGCGCGTGAGTAGATGTGCATCATCACGGCGTTTGAGGTGTTGCCCTCGATTAGCATTATCTCCGTGTCCGTAACCTCGGCAACGATGCCTACGTGCCCCTCCCTGCCGCTGGAGCTTGTGTCAACATAGGCGATGTCACCCGGCTGTGCGGAGGCCTGCCCGAAGGGCACACTTGCAAAGGGCTGCAGGTGGGATTTTGCCCACTCGGTCTTATGTATGATGCTTTCCTGTACTCCGGCCTGACGGGCGCACCACCAGACAAACACAGCGCACCAGCTGTCGCCCTCCAGCCCGAAGTTTCTGCCGTATTCGGTATAATTCTTCTTGCCCTGTGAAGAGCCGCTTATGTCCGCGGCAGAGCTTCCCTCATGATAGCCGATCTGGGAACGTGCCACCTCAACAATATCCTGCCGGTAGTTTCCTGTGAGCTCCACTTCGGTCAGGCGGGCGTAATACTGGCTCTGCAGGTAGCTGTCCGAATGGTCAAAGACAGAATATGCGGCATTCGCATTGAACTGCGACGCAAAAAGGAAAAGCAAGCTCAGGCAGAGAGCCGCTGATATTATTTTCTTCATCCTTACAACCTCTGTTATCGGCAGACCGCGAACGGTCGTGTCAAGCTGCTGACTGGGAGCGAATGCAAGGCAGCGTTCACTTCCGCAGCGATGGAGTTTTTTTCTGGCATTATTATAGCACCGGCAGCACTGTACTTCAATATGCAGCCGGACATAAAGCAAAGGCACCGCGCCAGCGATGCCTTTGCTCCGAAAGATTATTCTATTGTGATGCTGATATCGCCGGTGTCGAGGATGATTTCACATATGCCGCCGGTGGTTGATCTGGGAACATCTACACTTCCCGTGTCGCTCCGGGCGTAGAATATCTTCTCTGAAAGGAAAGAGCCGGTAACGTCGCCGGTGTCGGTTTCGATGAAGACCTCTGCAGCATCGCAGCCTTCAAATTTCACATCGCCCGTGGATCTCGTGACCGTTATTTTTTCCGAGACAATAACGCTGTTCATGGACAGGGCGCCCGTGTTTCCGTCTGTTGTGAGGTTTCTGCAGCTGACATCGGTCAGGCTGGTTCTGCCGGTGGAGACGCCGGTCTTCACGTCACCCTCACAGGAGACACCGGATACAGTTATGTGACCGGTGGAAGCGGTGAGCTCAAGGGCCTGCGCACTTGCGCCTTCAACAAGGATATTGCCGGTGCTTGTCTCGATTCTGATCACTCCCGAAGCCGAAGCCAGAAAGCTTACATCACCGGTGCTCAGCGAGAGGTCAACCGCTTCAAAGGTGAAATCCGCAGGCATGGAAATATCTCCGGTGCTTTCGTCGATGGAAAGGGATGCGTATTCGGTTTCCGGAAGATATACAGTCAGTTCGGGAGTACTGTTGATCGATATACCGATAAAGTCGTGCCATTTTCTTTCGTCAACCATGCGGATGACAAGCGTGTCGTTTTCCACGGTGACGGAGTGCTTTGCGTCGGTCATTTCAAAACAGACCACTCTGCACGTTCCGTCATCAGAGGGGACAAAGGTGATGTCAGCCGTTTCGGTGTCCATCGAGATACTGCTGAATTCTTCGCTTATTTCATGAGTGTTTGTTTCGAACCGGTATGTGTTAATTCCAGTGAAATCACAGCCGGAAACAGCCGTAACGATTGCGATGACGGTTAAGCCGAGAACGACAAGAGCCGCCGCGGTGCTGAGCCAGATTTTTGTTGCTGCCTTCATGATTTATTGCTCCTTCTTTACAAACAGATTCTTGATTCCAATGGCGACTTTCTTGGTAAGCAGGCAGACTCCCTTTGTTGCAGCCATGCATCCGAAAAAGGCAAGGATCGAAAGTCCGGCGCAGACAATGCCCGCGCCTATCGCAGCGATTCCGGAAACAACGCTGCCCTTGACGGCGAAAATAATACCTGAAACTATACCGGCGGGAACACTGCAGACAAGGGCTGCAAAGACCGCCCACAGAGAAACGATTACAGACCACAACGAGGCATAAAGCGCAAACACCACTGCAAAAGCGGCAATCAGCAGGGAAAGCCATAGCGGTGAACCGAGCACCAGAAGCACGATCTCCCAGACTCTCAGCTTGCTTTTGGGTCTGATTCTTTCCCTTACCAGTCGAGTCAGCGGAATGTCTGCAACGGTCTGCGCGATGATGTCGTCCATACTGCCGATTCCATTGACCGCATCTTCCTCTGAAAGACCTTCCTCCATCCGGTCGTCAATCATTTCGCCGTAAAAAGTCAGGCGTTCTTCGATGTCGTCCTGCGGCAGACCTGACAGCTCCATGCGGAGCCGTTCAAGAAATTCCTGCTTATTCATTGTGGTTGTCCTCCCTGATTACAAATTGATATATGGCTTGAATTTCCTTCCAGTCTTCCCTGAATTCCTCAAGGCGATTGAGTCCTTCGGCGGTTATGTGATAATACTTCCTCAGCCTGCCGCCGTGCTCAGCGGTTTGCACCGTAAGCATATTTGCCGCTTCCAGCCGCTTCAGAATGGTATATAAGGTCGATTCGGAAAGCTCAACATACGGCGTCATATCCTTAATGATTTTGTAACCGTAAGAAGCCTCGTTCTTGATGGCGGCCAATACGCATACATCCAGAAGACCTCGTTTAAGCTGAATATCCATGCAATACCTCCTTTAGTACAATACTTCATTATGCGTAACACCTCTTGTTGCGATATACATCATAACACGAGGCATTGCGCCTGTCAATAGCTTCAGCAAAAAAATACGGAAACACAGAAAGAGGAAGAACCCGGCGCACGTTTCATGCCTGCGGTATGCAGCACCATGGGCAGAATTCAATGCGGAAGACAAAGAAGATAATTGAGCGCAAAATGTGTTGAATACCATATATATGTATGATATAATAGTCAGACACAAAAACGCGGAAGATCGGGAGGAGCGCGAAGTGCTGCTCTTCACCCCTGATCGATCCCGATGAACGAGGAATTCTATGAAAGCAAAAAAGACGATAAAAGCCTTTGCATGCTGTGCGGTCTTTCTTCTGGTCTTCTTTCTGGGTATGGAGGCAGTGGTCATGCTGACCTATCCGAACAATGAGATAACCAGAAACTGGCACAGCTTTTATGCCCAGGAAAAAAACAGCATAGACACCCTTATCGTCGGCAGCAGCCACGCCTTTTCTTCTTTTGACCCGCAGCTGTTCAGGGAAAAGCGCGGCGAGAACGCTTATATTCTTGCCAGCAACAGCCAGAACGCCGTGCAGACCTATTACAACATAAAAGAGGCTCTGCATTATCAGAAGCCGGACAGAATCATCATGGAGGCCTATTCCATCAACAGCAATGACAATTTCCGGTATGAGAACGACAAGGACTGGAAAAAGGAATCCAACGTTGACGGTATGCGGTTCGGGCCGGTAAAGCTGGCTGCCATTGCCAACCAGTACCTTCCGGAAAACTGGGCATATGCCCTTTTTGAAATAGGGCGATGTCATGTGAACTGGGACGATCCGGCACAGATACTGGACAACTATCGCCTGTATACGGAGGAAGCGGACAGCTATCCCTGCTTCAGACCCAGCAAGACG
>JAZUOR010000239.1:0-4530 GCA_045604745.1 Acutalibacteraceae bacterium
AGCCGGCACCGCCGGTTATCAGTACCTTCATACGATATCGCTCCTTTGCGTTCACTTTTTTCACATTGTATCATCATTGCCCTTCGGATTCAATGGCAAGATTGTAAATAACTCTGCGCATACGTCTCTCCCGTAGGGCAATATTTACACAAAATTGATAATTGGAGCCGGTAGGTGACCTTGACTGCACACAGCCGGCAGTATATAATGTAATCTGCATTTGTCTGAAATTTATACAGGAGGTGACCTTGTGTGAAAAAATCGCTGCGTGCCGCACTCTGTGCTGCGCTTGTTGCTGTTATGGCCTGCGGCTGCCTGCTGACCGGTTGCCTTCCCGGCACCGAACCGGGATATGAAATCCCGGCTGTTGACCAGCCCACGGCGACCACCACTGTTGTTATCAACGAGGTCATGTCTGCCAACAGCATATTCTGGCCGGCCGCTGACGGACGGTGCTACGACTGGGTGGAGCTGCGCAACCTCACCGGCAGCACCATTGATCTGAGCACCTGCTTCATCACCGACGACGAGCGCACTCCCAGAAAGAGCCAGCTCACAGGCGTTGTGCTTGAGCCCTACGGCTACGCCACCATTTACCTTTCCGGTCTGAACGGCACCGATATTCAGGGCAATCTCCACACCGACTTCAAGCTCTCCTCTCTTGGCGAGACTCTGCTGCTCAATGATGCTGACGGTGTGGTCATGTCCACGCTGAAAATGCCCGAATCACCGGAGAACATCTCCTACGGTTATCCTGCCGCTGCCACGGATTTTTCCGAAAGCAGCTGCGTCTGGTTCTCCGTTCCCACTCCCGGCAAGGCAAACGACGACGCTCACTGCGCCAGGAACCATGCCGATCTTGTGTTCGAGACAAACGGTGTTGTGCTCAGCGAATACATGAGCGACAACAGCTTTATCATTTACGATGCCGACGGCGATTATTCCGACTGGGTGGAGCTTTATAACCCCACCGACACGGACGCCGACATGTCCGGCTACATGCTCACCGACAACCCGGAGAGCGTGGGCAAGTGGCGTTTTCCCGACGGGACGGTCATTCCCGCCCACAGCTACATGCTGATCTTCTGCTCACGCAAGAACACCACCGACGCACAGGGCTACCTGCACACCAACTTCTCTCTGGGTGACGAGGATCTTTCCCTTGTGCTTTCCAATCCTCAGGGCGCCCTGGTGTCCCAGGCCACGCTGGCTGTACTGCCGGAAAACATCTCCAGCGGCTGTCCCGAAGGCTCCACCGAATGGAAGCTGTTTGCCCGCCCCACTCCCGGCAGGGCCAACACCACCTCCGCCTTTGAGCTGACCTCCGCCCCGGCTCCCGACATCAACGACGGCGTGCTCATAAGCGAAACCCTTGCCTCCTCCACCCGCAGCGGCGACCATTCAATCGATTACATAGAGCTTTACAACGCCACCTCCGGGGCGGTTGATCTGGGTGGTTATACGCTCGCCCAGTCACCCGGCGAGGTGGCTTTCACTTTCCCCGCCGTCACCCTTGATGCCGGCGGATATCTGCTGGTCTTCTGCGACGGCTCTGCAGCTTCCCAGCCCGGTGACGGAAAGCTGCACGCTCCATTCAAGCTCAACGTGGGCGGCGAAAACCTCTACCTCGCCAACTCCGAGGGACGCATCGTAGACTTTTTCCGCACCGGAAAGCAGATTTACGGTGTTTCTGCCGGCCGCCTCGGAAGCGACACATCCGCTCGCTGCTTTTTCACCACTCCCACTCCCGGCGCTGCCAACACCGGAACCTGGTATTCTGCCTACGCTCCCCAGCCGCAGTTCAGCGTGGAGAGCGGCTACGCCGAAAGCGGCACTCAGGTTTTCATCACCGTTCCGGAGGGCTGCCAGGTACGCTACACCACTAACGGCGTAGAGCCGGATCAGAACGACAAGGTATACACCGACGGCACTCCGATTACCATCAATTCAAACACCGTTGTCAAGGCTGTAGCATACAAGGAAAACTGCCTGCCCAGTCAGACCGCCATATCCACTTATCTGGTCACCGAGCCACACGACATTGCTGTTGTAAGTCTCAGCGGATCCGGTCTGACCAACGAACACACCGGCATTCTGGTCGATGGAGTCAACGGGAACAATTACCGTCAGGGCTGGGTGCGTGACGTAAGCATCGAATACTTTGACAAGAACGGTGCACCCGGCGTGCAGTTCAACGCCAGCGCCGAAATATTCGGTCAGTATTCCCGATCTCAGCCCAAAAAGGGACTTAGGCTGGAAATCAAGGAAAAATACGGTGCCTCGGAGGTCACCTACCCCTTCTTCCCCGACAGCATCAGCGGTGTATCCACCTTCAAAAGTCTGCTGCTGCGACCCAGCGGTCAGGACCAGTCCCGTGGAATGATCCGCGACGAGATCGTCCCTGCCATCATCCGCGGCTATGTTGATGTGGATTATCAGGAATATCAGGCCTGCGCCCTGTACGTCAACGGCGAATACTGGGGACTTTATTACATCCGCGAGCGGCTGGACGAGGATTACATTGTCAGCAAGTACGAGGACTATACAAAGGGTAATATTGACCTTGTAAAATCACAGCTTAGCGCTCAGGCCGGCTCTATGGACAACTACATCGAGATGCAGACCTTTGCGCGCAAGAACGATCTTACAGTACAGGCCAACTATGAGCACATGGCCTCGCTTGTGGATCTTGAGTCACTGTGCGACTTCTGGATCATAGAAACCTATTTTGCCAACACCGACACCGGCAACATCCGCTGCTACTGGGCCGAAGGCAAAAAGTGGCGCTGGATGGTCTATGATTTTGACTGGGCCATGTTCTCTTCCACCTACAAGCGCGATTACATCTTCCGTCACTGTCTTGACCCGGAGGGACACGGCTCGGCAAACTTCAGCAACGCTATAATCCGCAAGCTGCTGGACAACGACGAATTCCGCGACCTGTTCATTTCCCGCTACTGCTACCATCTGAACAACACCTTTGACACCAAACGCTGCATAGATATCCTTGAACGCGAAGCCGAGGTTATCCGCAGCGAGGTGCCTCGCAACGCGGTGAAGTGGGAAAACCCGACAATGGAAGCATGGGAAAAAAGCCTTGAGTTCCTGAAAAAGTTCTTCACAAACAAGCCTGACATGGCAAAGCAGCAGCTCATGGACAACTTCGGGCTGTCCAAGAAGGAGCTGGAGGAGTACCTTAAGGCAAACAAATAGGCGCATTCTCAAAAACAGCCGCACATGCGCACAAATCATTGACAAAACATGCGCTTCTGACTTAAAATGACTTTATAAAATGACTTTATACTGATTGCAAACAAAAAATTGCCGCTTACTCCAAAAATCCTCCGGATTTTTGGCAGCTGACATTTGTAATTGGTATTAAGCGCGCAATGCGGGCTTTTTCATCAAGCGAGGTGAAGGATCACTAATGAAATATAAGGGCCATACCCTGAGGCATGAGCTTAAATATCTTATCAACTATGCTGATTATTACAGCATTGCGGCTGCCGCGGGACAGATCCTCTATCCCGACGAGAACAGCGGTGACGACGGATATCTGATACGCAGTATGTATTTTGACGATATCTACGACAGCGCCTACCTTGACAAGCAGGCCGGTATCTTCCGCCGCCGCAAGCACCGCATCCGCATCTATAACTACAGCGATGAGGTCATCAAGTTTGAAATAAAGGACAAATTTGACAATTACATCTCAAAGCTGTCGGCCTCAATCACCCGCGAGCAGTGCGAAGGCATGATGCATGGCAACTTCGATTTCATGCTCAACTCGGACAAGCAGGCTCTGCGCGCCGGCTTCATCGACGCACGCACCCATATCCTCCGCCCGGCTGTAGTGGTTGACTACAACCGTGAGGCCTTTGTTCTGGACGAGGGCAATGTCCGTCTCACCTTTGACAGCAAGCTGCGCGCCGGTTTCTGCACAACTAATATCTTTGACGCCGACATGCCCACCCTCCCCGCTATCGAGCCGGACATGCTCATAATGGAGGTCAAGTTTGACGACTTTCTCCCCAAGGTAGTTCAGAAGCTGCTTGCTCCGGTCAACAGCAAGCAGTCGTCGCAGTCCAAGTATGTCATGTGCCGCGACGCTCAAAAAACATATTACAGGAAGGAAAGACACTATGACAAATTTTAGATCCATCGCTGAGGGTGCCGGCGGCATCATCAAAGACAGCGTCATCGAGCAGTTCACATCCAACCAGCTGGATATCGGCAGTTGTCTGCTTTCCCTGCTGATAGCTCTGGTTGCCGGATTCATCATCTTCATCGTTTACAAGATGACCTTCCGCGGCGTAGTTTACAGCTCCACCTTCAACATGTCACTCATTCTCATGACCATCCTTACCGCCGCCATCGTTGTCACCATCAGCAGCAACGTGGTTCTTTCTCTGGGTATGGTCGGTGCTCTTTCCATCGTGCGTTTCCGCTCTGCGGTCAAGGATCCCGTTGACATCATGTATCTCTTCTGGGCTATCACCGTGGGCATCATCGTCGGCGCAGGCCAGTACC
>JAZUOR010000240.1:0-12775 GCA_045604745.1 Acutalibacteraceae bacterium
TCTTCCTCGCCGCCCTCTACCTCAACGACCTGCAGGATGTAATACTCGCTGCCGTCGGCTGCACCTTCCTCGCCGTCACCCAGATAGGGCAGCAGGGCGACGTAGCGTCCGTCGTCGGTCTCGATGGCATCCAGCAGCTCAAATTCGTGCTGTACATCGTCGTCGTCGATAAGGGTGATTATATCAGCGCTGTATTCTTTATCAGCCATTATAAAATACCTCCGTAAATTGCTGTTTTTTATCCGCTACCTACGATTGTAACCGTTATTGAGCCTCAAGTCAATATTTATTTTCGCCTCAGCAATAAAATCATATTTTTCACGAAAAGTTATGATTTTCTATTGACTTTTCACAACGGACATGCTATTATACAGGTGACACAAAGAGATGTCACAAACACATCGTTCCAGCCCCTGACGGGCGTAAAACGATGCTGCACAACACCACAGAATACGGTTTCGGAAAGCCTGTCTGCGTTGATATATTTTTTGTTCTTCCAAAAATAAATTTGCAGATACAAAATGTACTAAGGCAAATTTGACCGGTCTTCCGGTTTTATACCGCAAAAGCGGAAATTAGCCGCAGACAGAGACTGACCGGCAGATAACCGTTCTCTGGTGAATCGGTCAGGAATACGGAGGTGAGGCCAATGAGACATATTGACGAGTCACAGTCCATAGGCTTCGGTTCCCGCACCGCATCTATCACGGAATAAAAGCACAAAGCTTTTGGCAGAATTTCCCGATCGCCCGCGCAGCAGTGCGGACTACCGGAAGGGAAATCGCCCGACTCAACTGTTGTTGAAACGATGCTTCAGAATTCCGCGCGGGATGGATTGAGCTGCACAACAGCTGCGGCAAGAATCCAAAGGCATCATGCGTAGATGTGCGGGGACCGGAAATCGCAGAACCGGACGGCGACGGCAGAGTTGTTTATATGGCAGCACTGCAAAAAATTCAGCACACCGCAGGTGAGCTGACGGATCAGATGCACAGGGTACAGCACCCGGCACACACACCGCACCGGGCGAACGGCACCGCAGATATTGGGTATGCTTGAGGCTGCAGGACATTTATCCGCGGGAACTGAAGCAATGAATATGAACTTGTGACTAATACTTATTTCGGTTACTTTCTTTATCATAAAACAAACTGAAAAGGTGAGTCCAATGAAATGATTATTCACCGCCTGCCCGAAGCAGACGGAGAGGATTCTTAAAACCTGAATATTGATGAAAAGGTGAGTCCCATGAAGTAGTTGACCTGCCGCAATGATAGCACTTGCGGCACAACGAAAGGTACCCTAACTTGAATATAAAGGTGAGTCCAATGAGATAATCTCATTCCGAATGCAAAGCCAAAAGCAATGCAGACGGTACTCTAAAACAAAATAGGAAAGCCTGTCGGCGCATGGCGTCGGCAGGCTTTTTGCGTTGCTGATGAATTATTTCAGATGATTCTGAACGAGCATCTGTGCCCTGTCATAATCATTCCTGTGGACATAGATCTTATATTCATAAGAGTAATCCGGATCGATGCCCAGTGTCCCGAACTGACCTCTGCTGTGTCCGTGAGCAGGCGAGGCCTGCAGGTTCTTTGTGCGGACTATATAGTCGATGCCGTTTGCTGACAGAATATCTCTGACTCGCGACTGAACCTCCATCGACATGGTGATGGTCAGCTCTCTGCGATTGAACACGGTAATCATTATCTTGTCCCCCTGCAGTTTATCCGTCACTGAGCCAGACCGTCTGCCAGACGGTCGGCAAAGGCTTTTGCGCCCTCAACGGCAGCTTCGGTACGGAAAGAGGCAATGTCGTCCTCATCGCGTACGGAATAGGCCCCGTCGTACACAAGGCCGGAGTGCTCGCACAGACGCTCAACGGCGGTGGCAAAGGGAGTAAGGGCATAGTCGGCCTCATAGCCGTGGGTGGCGATGATTGCCACGTGCTTGCCCTTCCACAGCGAGCCGGTGGCGGTTCCGTAGAATTTGTTCATGCCGTAATGACGGTCAAGGAACGCTTTCATATCAGCGGTGCAGAAGAAGGAATAGATGGGTGTTGCCAGCACAATGCAGTCGCACTCCTCTATGATGCGGACGATCTCGTTCATGTCGTCGTCATCCTGCACGCAGCCGTAGGCTCCGCTCACGTCCTGACAGGCATAGCATGCCAGGCAGGGATTTACCGACATGACCGACAGCTTGAGATATTCCACCTCTATGCCGCGTTCCTCCAGCCGGGCAATGAAGGGCTTGCACAGCTCGGCTGTGTTGCCGTTGATGCGCGGGCTGGACATTATCACGCAAAATTTCATAATATCACCTTTGTTTTCGCCGCTTGTTTATTGTGCATCCGCGGCGGAGGTCGTCTCCACCACGTAGCCGGTGGCATGTTCGGGAATAATGCGCTCAACCCGCCTGATGCCGTACCAGTAGCACAGCATCGGAATGAGCAGCATCAGCAGAAAAACGATAATAATGGTCTTGAAGCTTATCCGTCGCTCCAGCTTCTGACGGCGGCGGCGTTCTTTGCTGTTCATGCTATTCTCCTTTGCTCCGCAGGTCAGCGGCTGAATATGGCGGTGGCACCGCAGGGAAGGGCCTGATCTTTGCTTCCGGCAGTTACCGGCAGGCCGATCTCGTCGGCTTCGATGGATGCGTCCTTCCACCGGTCGCCCAGATGGGCGGAAAGAATATACTTCATAACCGACGGCGAAAGGCCGGTGGTGTAGCTGTTGATAAGGAAGAACAGCGGGTTGTCGCTGAGAACCTCTGCAACACTGCCCACAAGGTCGTATATCTGTTCCTCCAGATGCCACACCTCGCCCTTGGGGCCTCTGCCATAGCTGGGCGGATCCATTATTACTGCATCGTAAAGGGAACCGCGGCGGCATTCACGGGCGGTGAATTTTCCGCAGTCTTCCACTATCCATCGCTGGGGCACATCGGCAAGACCCGATGCCGCAGCGTTTTCCTTTGCCCACTGGGTCATGCCCTTGGAGGCATCCACATGGCACACATATGCGCCCGCCGAAAGGCAGGCTGCGGTGGCGCCGCCGGTATAGGCAAAGAGATTAAGCACACGGATATCCCGACCGGCTGCGGATATCTTCTGCCGCATCCAGTCCCAGTTGACTGCCTGTTCGGGGAAAAGGCCGGTGTGCTTGAAGCCCATGGGCTTTATGTTGAAGCGCAGATCATCGTAACCTATCTGCCATGATTCGGGCAGCTTTCGGCGTATGTCCCACTGCCCGCCTCCCGACTGGGAACGGACGTAACGCGCATCTGCCTTTTTCCACAGCGGATGCTTTCTGGGCGTTTTCCAGATGATCTGCGGGTCGGGGCGAATAAGTATAACATCTCCCCAGCGCTCCAGACGCTCTCCGGAGGATGCGTCAAGAAGCTCATAGTCCTTCCACCTGTCTGCCAGTCTCATAGGGCCTGAGTCACCGTCCTTGAATAGATAATGTTCGTCGCCCTGCAAAGACCGTCAGCCGTTGCGGCTCGGTCAGAAGGGCAGCAGCTCCTGCAGATGTGCAAAGGGAGCGTTGTTGGCGTAAATGAGGAAATATCCCGCGCAGCCGATGAGCACAAGGATAGCAAGAATGGTGGCAATGATGGTGCCCACCGAGCCTTTTTCTTCTCCGTCGTCGGCAAAGCGCTTGTTTCTGGGGCCGCTGGCAGCTCCTCCGCCGGTGTCCTCAAAGCCCTTTTTGGGCACTCCGCCCAGAGCCGACTTGTCGGTGTCGGTTTTCAGATTACCGTCGGAACCAAAGCCGACCAGACTGTTGAGCAGGGCGTTTTTCAGCTCCTTGCCGCAGATTTCACAATACTGAAGCTCGTCGGGATTTTCGTTGCCGCAGAATTTGCAGACTATCATTTATGTATCCTCCTTGCAGAGTATATGTACCGGCATCGTGCCGGAATAGGTTCAATATCAGAAGATAGTTGCCTGCCCCGGCTGAACGTCCGAGGGCGATTCCATCTCAAGATGGTCGTAGGCAAGACGGGTAACGCAGCGTCCGCGGGGAGTACGGGTGATGAAGCCGATCTGCATCAGATAAGGCTCATACACATCCTCGATGGTGACCGCCTCCTCACCGATTGCCGCAGCGATAGTGTCAAGCCCGACCGGGCCGCCGTTGTAGAAGCGGATGATGCTGGACAGCAGCAAACGGTCAATCTTGTCAAGACCCAGCTCGTCTATCTCCATCCGGTCAAGGGCAAGCCGTGCAATGCGCTCGTTTATCATGCCCGAACCGTCCACGTCGGCGTAGTCGCGGGCACGCTTGAGCAGACGGTTGGCAATTCTCGGAGTGCCTCTTGAACGGGAGGCAAGCTCCAGAGCTCCGTCTTCGTCAATGGGTATGCCGAGAATGGACGCAGAGCGGGTGACGATGTCCGCCAGCTCCTCGGTGGTGTAGAGCTCAAGGCGCGCCAGCACGCCGAAACGGTCACGCAAGGGAGCGGAAAGCTGCCCTGCTCTGGTAGTTGCTCCCACCAGAGTGAATTTCGGCAGCGGCAGATGGTAGCTCATGGCTCCCTGACCCTTGCCGGTCATGATGTCAATGGCAAAGTCCTCCATCGCAGGATAGAGTATTTCCTCCACCTGACGGGCAAGACGGTGACATTCGTCAATAAACAGCACATCACCCGGATTGAGGGAGCTGAGTATGGCAGCAAGGTCTCCGGGGCGGGCAATGGCCGGTCCGGAGGTGATGCGCAGTCCCACGCCCATCTCATGGGCGATGATGCCTGCAAGGGTGGTCTTGCCCAGACCGGGCGGGCCGTAGAGCAGCACGTGGTCAAGGCACTCATGCCGTCCCAGAGCTGCGTCAATGTACACCCGCATGTTCTCCTTGACCTTGTTCTGACCAATATATTCCTCCAGCGTCCTCGGACGCAAAGGATTGTCGCCGTCAATGTCGCTGCCCTGATAGACCGGGTCGACCAGACGGTTTTCGTAATCGGTGTCCTCCGGCGAACCGCCGTCAAAGACAATTCCGTTGTATTCTTTCGACATTAAGTATTATCCTTATTATATATTACTATTCGGAGGCTTCCTCCGCATGATCCACCCCGAACATCTGCCCGGCAATGAGCAGTGCCGGCAGCTTGAAATCAACAAAGCGCCAGCTTCCGTCATCGTTCTTCACAAGGCGGTAATCGTAAAAAGCCGAAAAGCTGGTAGCGTAATAATCATGGGTGATCTCAAGATGGTAAACCGCTTCGGTGTCGGTCTGGGAATCAATATATGCTGTTCGCTGACCGATATCGTAGGGAACCTGACCCAGCATATCGACGCAGTAGTAGAGATCATCGTTATACTCCCTGAACACGGGCGTACCGGGATAAACCACTGAGTCAACAAGCTGCAGCGCTATCTCATCGGAGAATAATCTGCACAGTCTTTCCTGCAGCGCTTCCATACTGTCAAGGCCGGGTACGGTGACCATGGCATAGGATGCACCTTCCACATCGCGGATTGTTTCATGGTCATATGCCGGCTTGCCGCAGCCCGTGAACCAGGCATAGGTCGCTTCGGCTTCAGCAAAGATCGGATCGACCCAGCATCCCTGAGACACCGCGTCTGATGCGGACGCAGACGGATCATCCTCGTTTTTTCCGCAGGCGCATACAGAAACAAGCATAACAAGACAGAGGATAAGGCAGAGTATTTTTTTCATTTGCATCCTTTCCGGTCACAGCACTCAAAGGGCAGCGGCACGGCGTCCGTCTGCCTCAGCGTATTTTTCTGAATAACTCAGCTCTGTGCCGCAGAGCGCAGGGCGGCGGCGATCATCTGCTCCACCGTCATGGTCTGGTCAAGAGCGGAAACCATCTGCGCCGCCTCGGTCTGGGAATAGCCCAGAGCCACCAGAGCCTTTGCCGCCTCGGCAGCCGCACCGGCGGAAGACACCACCGGCAGGGATACACCGGGCATTCCGGCCGACAGAACCGGCTGGATGGCCGAAACCTTATCCTTGAGCTCAAGCACAATGCGCTGTGCCTGCTTGGGACCGATGCCGGGAGCTGCAGTCAGCGCCTTGGCATCACCGGCAGCCACGCTGATGGCCAGCTGTTCCGGGCTGATGGCGGACAGCACCGCAATGGCGGTTTTGGCTCCCACGCCGGACACTCCGATGAGCATCCGGAAACAGGACAGCTCCGCCTTGGTGGAAAAGCCAAACAGGGTGAAGGTATCCTGAGTGACATTCATATGTGTAAAAAGAGTGGCCTTCTGCCCCACGGCAGGCATGGCGCGCTGAGTGGTTCCGGACACATGGCAGCGAAAGCCTACGCCGCCGCAGGAAATGACCACGCTGCCCGGTTCACAGAGCAGCAGCTCGCCTGTGAGTGAATATATCATAAATCGCTCCGAAATATTTTATCTGGAAAGCTCGTTTTCTATTTTGTGTGCCGTCCCGGTGACGGGCTGCGGCGCACAGCTGTGCCGGCAGAGGGCACCTTCTGCTCCACCACGGTGCGCACCTCGATGACGTGTTTGCGGGCGCTGTTCTGGGCGTGGCAGATGGCAATTGCCAGTGCGTCGGCGGTGTCGTCCGGCTTGGGCACTTCCTTGAGCGCCAGCAGGCGGCGGGTCATCTCCTGCACCTGAGCCTTCGGTGCCTGTCCGTAGCCGGTGACCGCCTGCTTTACCTGCAGGGGCGTGTACTCATACACCGGCAGGCCCTTGTGCTCGGCAGCCAGCAGCACCACTCCGCGGGCCTCGGCAACACCGATGACCGTTTTGGCATTGTTGGCGTAATAAAGACGCTCGATGGACATGACATCCGGCCTGAACTGGTCGATCAGCTCACACACGCTGCGGTAGATGGTGGCAAGGCGTGTGCCGAACTCGTCGTTGGGCGAGGTCAGTATGGCTCCGTATTTTCCGGGAGCAAAGCGGGGCGCGGCATAGCGGACAAAGCCGAAGCCCACCGTCGCGTATCCGGGGTCGATGCCTAAGATAACCATTGTTCCCTCCGTAACTCACCGGGTAACGCCCGGCGTGTGATTATGTTTCGGTAATATATAATTATATATGATTCCTTTTGGTTTTCATAGTCTTTTCCGGAAGATTTTAAGGGGCAGGTCATAGAAATTTCGCGCAATTATTTGTTCTCTTTTGCGAGTGCATCACGGGCAATAAGGTCGCGGATGTCACCGATTCGCCCGGCAAGGTCGATGAGCGCAGAATCGTGCAGCGCCGCCAGCCGCTCGCTCCGGCGTTCGTACACTGTCACCTTCAGGGGCTCGGTAGGCTGAAGCACCACTGCTTTTCCCTGTCTTTGCAGCTCATAGCACAGCCAGCGCTGATAGTTGTTTACCTCATGCTCGTGCTCCAGCAGCTCAAGCAGTTTAGGATACTGCGGGTACATGCGGCGGTAGAGATACTGCTTGTCGTCCTTCTGGCACACATAGTCAATGTTGCGGGTAAGGACAATGACATTGAACTCATTGCCCTCCTCAATGGACTGCTCGATGGGAATGGGGTCGGAAAGGCCTCCGTCCATCAGGTCGCGTCCCTCGTAGTGCTCCACCTTTGCAATGATCGGCAGAGAGGAGCTCGCCCGAAGCACGGTCATCCGCCCGTCCCCCTTGAGATCCTCCTTGTCATAATAGACCGCCTCGCCGGTGACGCAGTCGGTGGTTCCTATGCGCAGGCGGCAGGGGCTGGAATAGAAGGCATCAAAATCAAATGGAAGCAGATCTCTGACCATGTCTCCGAAGAGAAAATCAAAATTGAAGGCACTTCCCGTCGCCCGCAGGTGGTCGATGCCCATGTAACGCGGGTCGGAGGCGTATTTCACAAAGCAGTCGTAGTTGCGGCGGGGCTGACCACTTATGTAACTGATAGCTGTCAGTGCTCCTGCCGAAACACCTGCCACATAATCAAAATGTATGCCTTCGCTGTAAAGTCCCTGCAATATTCCCGCGGTATAGGCGCAGCGCTGTCCACCGCCCTGAAGTACAAGTCCTACTGACATATGCAGCCTCCTGTTGTCTGTCTCAGTCCGGTGTGTTCTCCGGATGAATATCACCGTACGTTCCGGTGCTCTGCTCCTCCAGCACTGCCAGCTCCTGACGCATCATAAACCGGCGCAGTCGGTTGACTCCCAGAAAAGCTGCCGGTATCACTGCGCTGAGCACTGTTATTCCGCACACCACCAGCTTTTCGCCAAAGGCGCGCTTTTCCTCCCGTTCGGTACGCACAACGTAAATGTATCGGTCGTAGTCTGCTCTGATCTGCCGGGTCAGCACCTCATCGGGAGCGTAGCCGGCCTCTTCGGAAAGGATCAGCTGGCACTGCATCCAATACTCAAAGCAGTAGGTACGGTCAAATTCCCGGAACTGGGCAAGATAGCTGTCTGCTCTTTGCGCCACATCGCTGGGCGATACATCCGCATCGCTGCCCGACACCGCCGAATAGGCCACGGGATATTCGTTGTTGTGAACGGTGCTTATTTCCCGGCGGTAATCCTTGAACGCCAGAAGCACCGCCGCTGCCGCGATGAGCAGCAGGAGCAGCGTGTATACGGTCGCCCGGTTGTCCATGCGCCACAGCTTCTGCCACAGCATCATTTCCCGGCTTGTGTGTTCTCTGTTATCCATATCGTTTCCCTCTGATGCAACGCATCTATGCAACGCATCTATGCTCCGCATCTATGCATTGCATCCGTTCTATCGCATTCTATGTATGGGCTTCCGGCTTTCAGACCGGTTCTCCGGCGTTGCGCCGACGGTCAAGGTGATCCTGCAGTATGATGCTTGCTGCCACTGCGTCGATGACCGCCTTGCGGCGCTTGCCGCGGGTGTCGCTCTGGTTGAGGTAGCCGATGGCGGTCTTGGTGGTTCCCCGTTCGTCGGACATAACCACCTCGATGCCGCTCTGTTCTCTCAGACGGTCGGCAAACTCACGGGCTCCCTGAGCGCTTTCTCCTTCGCTTCCGTCCATGTTGACCGGCAGCCCGACCACCATGCGCTGAACCTTTCGTTCGGCGGCAAGCGCGCATATCTTTTCGCACAGCCTGTCGCGGTTCCACTCCTCAATGACGGTCAGGGGCGTAGCCATTATCTCGCTCCGGTCGCAAATAGCGATGCCGGTGCGTGCCTTGCCGAGATCCACTGACATGATTATCATTTTTACATTCTCCTTTGCCGGCAGCGGTCGCTCAGCCGTTGAAGTCCATCTCGCCTGCCGGATGACGCCACCACGTCTGGGTGGCAAAGGTGGAAAGACCGTCGGCGATGTGGGAGTTGTCGTTCTCGCTTATGAGAGTGGGCACTCCGTTTTCTATCTCTATGACGCTTATGGCGGTGTTGTCGCACCACTGCACCTCGTTGAGCCGCTCGATGGGCCAGCGCTTTGCCCAGCACAGCAGATTGCGGATGGTGCAGCCGTGGGAGGCTATGACCACCGTCTGTCCCTCATGGGCATCAGCAATCTCGCACACTGCCTGACTGATGCGTGCGCGCACCTCTGTCATGGCTTCGCCGTTCTCCGGATGAAAAAGCCAGGGCCGGGCGTCCCACAGCTTTGCCTGCTCCGGGAAACGTTCGGGCAGCTCGGCCCAGCGCACACCCTCAAACACTCCTCCGTTAATCTCCATGAGCCGGTCGTCCAGACGGATGGGCAGACCCTTGCGGCTGTTGCAGGCCTCGGCAGTCTCCCTTGCCCTTGTCAGCGGACTTGAATATATGGCGTCAAATTCTATGCTTTCAAAGCGGGCGGCAAGGGCAGCCAGCTGTTCTTTGCCTCTTGGGCTGATGGCACCGTCGGCGTGTCCCTGAAAATAGCGTTCAAGATTGCCGGCAGCCTCGCCGTGGCGTACGATTATAAGTCTTGCAGACATGTGAGTTTTCTATCCTCCGAAAAGCATTATTATCTGTTTTATTATAGCACACAATTCCCTTTATGAACAGGATATTTTACCGCATGCAGAAACAGAGCCCCGCCTTGACCGGCGAGGCTCTGCTGCCCGAAAAATCAGATCATTGTTTTGAACCGAAAACCGGTGTTACAGTACGGCAGCAAACAATCATTGCTGCGCGCTGCCGGCGGCTTTTTCCTCCTCCGAGAGATAGAACTCACGGACATAGTAATCGGAATATCTTGCCATTTCAAGGTTGAACTGTCCGTAGCCCATTTCCTCGGCCAGAGTGGGTCTGTCCGAGAACATGTTGGTTCCCAGCGCAAGACGGTCGCCCTCGATGGTGCAGCCCATAGAGGCAAGGATAGTCGGCAGGAAGTCAACCGAGGTCATCTGTCTGTTTTTGGTGTTCTCGGTCTGCACTCTTGAATTGATGAAGCAGTTATAAATGGTTCTGGGATGGTTTCTGTCCAGATTTTCCGATGCATACACGTTATCCATCGTCTTGTGGTCGCCGCAGAGCACAATGGTCGTGTTTTCGTAGAAATCCTGCTGCATTATCCACTCGACAAACTCCGACACCTGTTTGCTCGAACAGGCAATCACGTTGTCGTATTGATGCTCGTACTTGTCTTCGCATCTCTGGCAGACGTAGCCGTTGGTATAATGCGTATCTACGGTAAGCATGGTGAAAGCAAAGGGCTGATCCATGTTTGCCATTTCGGTCAGCTCCTGCTTTGCGTACTCAAACAGGTATTCATCCTCAAAGCCCCACCAGACATAGCGGCCCTGGGGAATTATTCCGTCATCTATTGCGGTATAGTAGTCGTAGATAACATCGTTGTTATGGGTATCATAGTAATTCTTACGGCCTCCGAAAACGGCGTTGGAGCCGAACATTACCGCCTGATGGTAGCCGTTCTCATTGAGGATGTCCGACAGCGTGGTCGCACCGGGCAGGAAGGGCTCATGCTTGTACTCGTTTCTGTCCATTCCGTCCGGCAGCTTCATGGGGCCGCTGGCGCCGCGATTGTTTGCGGGCGGCACTCTCAGCGGTATACCGGCTGTCTGCGACACCATCGCACCGATGGTCCACGTGCCTCCGTTGATGTCGTGATGACCGCCGACGCCGCTGTTGTGCGAAAAGTTGATGTTGTTTTCGGCAAGCTCGTACAGCTCCGGAATAAGATTGTTCCTGTTGGCACCGCCCAGCTCGGTTGATATGTATGATGTCTCCATGGATTCGAGCATAATGTAAATCAGGTTCTGCTTTTCCTCCGGAAACACTATCGTCGCATCTTCAGGCGGAATATAATACTCGTCGAACACCATCGTCCGCTCGTTATATCTTTTCACATATGTGAAAAGGCCGGAAATTGCTCCTGCCACCACGAGAAAACATGCCGCCACAAACAGCGAAAGCACCACCGACCAGCCTTTTGAGAAGGGATAGATGCGTGTTTTCTTTTTTCCGGCAAGCTGAACGAACAGCATTCTGCCCTTTTTCTTGAAGAGCACATACGCCAGAAAAGCAGTTATGACAAGCGCAGCGGGAATGCACAGAAGGGAATATGACAGCACAAGACCGGACTCCACGCCCTTCATGTCCGACATGACGAGCGTATACATGATGGAGTCAAAGCCTATGCTGCCCACCACCAGTGTATACCACAGCGTGGAGGCAAGACTGAGGACGCAAATGAACAGGAGGAATATGCAGATCGACTTTCCGACCAGCATCAATCTGTCATTCTTTTTCTTTTCCATTCCGGTCCTCCTCAACAGATATCTTGACATTCCTGAACAGAAGAACCTCTATAAGTACAATCGCCACACCGATAGGTACCGCTGCCAGAAGATATTTGATAGCGCCTATGGGGAGCATATCGGTGGCAGGATCATACAGAGGCAGATCCGCGTTGCGCATAAACAGCAGCTTCACAAAGAAGTATGCAAGATTGATGAGCACCGTGTTAAGGCAGAAATGATAGATAAACTGTTTCATGGACAGATCCCGGCGGGTAAGGCAGTCAAACACCCACACCGAAATGACCGCCGGAAAGAAAAGGCAGATAAAAGCGACCATATTTACTTCTCCCGTCTTGGCAGCAGATTGCTGCTGTTATTTTTTTCTGAATTATATCATATGTATTCCGTGTTATCAATATGGCATTTTTGCCGGTTCAACACCAAAGCGGACAACCCTAAGGGGCCGCCCGCTCTGGTGTTGAAAAGAGTATATATTGGGGATATGAGGTGTAAGCAGATTAATCAAGAGTGCTGATGTCGATCAGCGTGATGGGAACCTCGAAGGTGGATGCCACACCGTTGGTATAGCGAGCCACCAGCAGGGTCATTTCGCCGCCGATGCCGGTCTGCTGCAAAAAGCCGTCAAGAGCATCAATGGTGGGGCATGCCTCGCCGTTGACTGCGATGATCAGATCGCCTTCCCTGACGTCGGTGCCGGCAAGAGCACCCTTCTCGTTGACCTCCACAACCACCAGTCCGGCGTTGTAGACATCGTCAATGGTGAATTCCAGCTCGATCTGCTGAATGGTAACACCAATGCCGGGAGTACTCTGGGATTCTTCGCTCTCCTCACTTCCGCCCGAAGGATCGGCGGGAATCATGAAGTCTCCGAAGTGATCCCCAAAATAGTCGTTGAACTCGTCAAATTCGGAGTAGTCACTGCCCTGATCGAAGTCGTTTGCAGCGGGTGCGTTGTTCTTGTCGGTGTCGATGAGTCCGATGTAGTTAAGACCCCACACCCAGAAAATTCCGCAGCCGAAAATGAGTGTCAGACCGACGATGGTGCCGACAAACCACATGGCAACACGTGCCGGGAGACTGAAAAACTGTGACGAACCGGACAAGTCGGATCGTAGCCATGTCGTTCTGTG
>JAZUOR010000241.1:0-4606 GCA_045604745.1 Acutalibacteraceae bacterium
TACCGCTCTGCTGGACGGAAAAAGAGCGGTCACGCTGGAGCGGGCAAAGCAGCTTGCCCAGCGCAGTGCCATGCGCTACGACCGTGACGGCGACGCTCACTATGATATTCTGTCCGCCTTTCAGAAATCGCTGCGCGGCTCCGATCCCAACGCCGCCGTGCATTACATGGCGCGCCTGCTGGAGGCGGGCGACATGCCCTCGGTGTGCCGCCGGCTGATGGTCACAGCCTGCGAGGATGTGGGTCTGGCTTATCCCCAGATAATCCCGATAGTCAACGCAGCAGTGGACATCGCCAACAAAATAGGCCTGCCGGAGGCGCGTATACCGCTTGCCGACGCGGTCATTCTGGTGGCTACCGCGCCAAAATCCAACACCGGCATCACCGCCGTGGACGAGGCCATTGCCGACATCCGCAGCGGTCACACGGGCGATATTCCTGCCGACCTCAAGGACTCCCACTATGCCGGTGCAGCCAGGCTGGGACACGGTACCGGATACAAATATCCCCACGCATATCCCGGCGGGTGGGTGCAGCAGCAGTATCTGCCCGATGCCATAAAGGACCGGCAATATTACCGTCCCGGAATGAACAAGACCGAGCAGGCAGCCAAGGCATACTGGGACAGTGTGAAAAAACAGGGAAAATAACTATACGAACAGATAAAAAACGGTCATCGCCCGAATAAAAAGGCGATGACCGTTTACTTTTTAGGATTATCAGAACCAGTTCATGGGGTTCTTGGCGGTGCCGTTGACCCTTATCTCAAAGTGGAGATGCGGGCCGGTGGAGCGGCCGGTGCTGCCAACCTTGGCGATAGCCTGCCCCTTGCTTACCGTCTCACCAACCGATACCAGCACCTTGCTGCAGTGTGCGTACAGGGTGGAGTAGCCGTTGTTATGCGAGATTATGACATAGTGACCGTAGCCGTTGGAATCGTACTTGATTTTGGTTACGGTGCCCTTGTCGGCTGCAACGATGGTCTTGCCGTAAACGCCGCCGCCGGAAATGTCGATGCCGGAATGCAGGCGGCCCCAGCGGTAGCCGTAGTAGGAAGAAACGCTCTTGCAGCTGGGAACGGGCCATGTGAACTGACCGGTACCTGTGACGTTCAGCGGGCCGGTGAAGCTGCCGGTTACCTGCTTCTTGGTGCCCACAACGATGACCTCGGTGACGGGTTCCTCAATGGTTTCGCGGGAAACGACCGACTTGGATACCTGTACGCCGTCGATGTAGACGGTTTCCTCAGTGACCTTCTGAAGGCCGTTTTTGCCGGCAGTGGTCACCTTGCGATAGGTGGTGTACTGAGAGCTGTCCTTGACGGTCTGGGTGGTGTAGGCGATGGTCTTTTCATAGGAGCTGACCACTACGCTCTGCACCTGAAGCACAGGCTGTTCCTTTTCCACCAGCAGAGTGCTGCCGGAAATGAGTGTGCCGTCAAAGCCCTCGTTGAGCTGGTAAATGCGCTCCTCACTCATGCCAAAGCGGTCGGCAATGCGGGTAAGAGTGTCGTTTTTGCGGATGGTGTAGATCTCGGTCACCATCTCGGTCTGGCTGATGTACTTCTGGAAATCGGTGGCGGACATGATCTTTTCGGTGGCGTACAGTCCGGGAACGACCTCGGTCTGTCCCACCAGAGTGAGCTTTTCGTTGGTCTTGCCCAGCCGGTACTGCTCAAGAAATTTGTCCAGCACATAGGTCAGGTCGCCTTCGCTGCGAACCGCGCCGATGAGACGGTCGTCAACGAACAGACCGTGAGCCTCCTCCACGTCGTCGCTGTTGAGCAGAATGGTGTTGCACAGCTCCTCGGAGGTGGTCAGGTCAGTCTCGTCGGTGACGGCGCTCAGGGAATAGCTGGGACGCAGGGCGTTGCGGAAATCTTCGCTGGAGCTTATGACGCGCTCACCTACCAGTTCGGTGGCGTCGGTGTAGGTGCTTTCCTCGGTGATGTAGCCGATGGTCCGGCCGTTGTAGTCCACAGCCAGCACATAGGTGCGCCCGAAAATTCCGGCGGCGACTATGCCGAGAATGACCAGAGAGATAACGGGCAGGCAGTGGTTGACTGCGCCGGAAAGGAAAGAGCGGTGTTTGACCGTTCCCTTTGCAGCAAGATCGGCAGTGGTGCGGGCCATGGCTTTTACGCCGCCTTCTTTGCGGGAAGCGGCTATCATGCCGCAGGCGCGTCCGAAGTCAAGAGTAAAGGCTTTTAAGGACTGCCATGCGCTGACCAGCGGCTGGCCGATATACCGGCCGAGAAAGGCTCCGACAGGACGGAATATTCTTTTCAGTGTCCTGCGGATCCGGTTTGAGTAGCGAAGTATCTGCATGCCGTACCAACAGATGTTGCGGTACAGCCAGTTCATGAGATCCCAGACCTTGCCGGAGGGGTACTGTGCGTCGCGGCGGAGCTTTGCTCCGACAGCGGCGGCGATACCGTTCAGCAGGTTGCTCAAGCTATCAGGCCTCCAAATCAGATTGATGGTTTCTCCTGCAGCACAGGCGGCAGAGAAACGGGTGTGAAGCAAGCCTCACACAGTGTTATTATACCGTTTTTCGGAGGCAAAAGCAAGCCGGAGGGGATTTCTTCGGCCATTATGGACAAAAGCACAACCGGTGCCCCGCCTTATTCTGTAGCGGTGCACCGGTTTTTCTGTAAGATCTTGTGATGATATGGTGAATTCTTCCGGCAGAAAGATGTGCCCGCCGGTTAAAAAGTGTGCTTACTGCGGATATTCCAGCATGTCCTGCGTCCACTGGCGTACCACGGAGGAGTATCCGGCGGCGAGCGCCTTTGCTCCCTCAAGGTCGTGCTCCAGCCAGTTGCCGCACTGAATTTTCTGCGCGCCGGGAATCTCGCCTTCCCACGAGGCACACCGGGCGATGGTGTCGGTCACGAGCTCAATTACCTGAGCGTGACGCAGTCCGCGGGTGAGGAGATAAAAGCCGGTGCGGCAGCCCATGGGACCGAAGTAGATGACCTGATCGGCCTTGTCGGAATTGCGGGCGATGGTGGCAAAAAGATGCTCAAGGGTGTGCATGGCGGCCTGTTCCATGAATGGCGGCGTGTTGGGACGCACGAATCGCAGGTCGTAGGTAAGGACATCGCCGTCCACGCGGGAAAGATACAGACCCGGCTCAAGGATGTCGTGGTTGATTGTAAAGCTTACTATAGTGTTCATGCTGATACCTCGGTCGTAATAATTGTATTTTGATTGTTTTATTCCGCTTCCGGGCCGCCGGTGAAATCCTGCAGCTTCATGCGAAGCAGGGCGTTTTCTATCTCAAGCTCGGCTTCGCGTTTTTTGTAATTGGTGCAGACACATCTGCCGCACAGGCAGGCGTGGGAGCCGTTTTCCAGAGTGATGTCATTTGCGCTGATGAGCACCCATTCCCTGAGAGAGGGGCTGAAGAACTCATAGGCACTCAGGTTGCCTTTGCCCTGTTCACGCCAGCGTGGAAGCGGGCAGAAGTCACAAGGCTGCTCAAGACCGAAAAAGAAGCGGTGGCAGGTCTCGCCGGTGCGGATATAGGGCTTATCCGGCCTGGAATCCACGCTTGAATAAAGCAGCCGGTAAGTGTCAGGCTCAACGATATACATGGTAACAGGCGCAGCGTGGAGAATATCGCGGGTCATCTTGTATGCTTTGAGCGTGGCCTGATGGGCACGCTGCTTGAACACAAACAGGCTGAGCAGTCGGGCAACATAGCTCAGTGTGTCCCGCTCTTCGTCTGACCATATGCGGGTGTCGCGGCAGTCGAAGAAAGCGATATAGCCCCGGATAACGCCGTCGTCCAGCAGCGGACAGTGCAGAAAAGCGCGTACGTCGTCAATACCGGCGGCTATCATTTTGCTGCGCACGTCGGCAGGGGCGTCGTCAAAGGAATTGTAGCGCAGAGCCATGTATTCGCTGGAACGGGAGCTTTCAAAGAGTGCCCGCAGCTCGCCGGTGTATTCAAGAGGCTGAGTCAGTTCCTTGATGCCGCTGGCGTTCCACTGGCGGGTGACGTTCATGACATCGTCCTTGAATTCTGCGATGCACACACGGCTCAGACTGAAGTGCGTGCCCATGAGCTGCAGCACCAGCGGAAGGGTTTTGTCAAGGTCGGTGGATTCGTACAGACAGTTGAAGATGTAGTCGCTTATCTTGCCGCGGGCACGGTAGCCTGAGCGGCTGTCGGTGCGCTCGGCAGCATCATTGCCGATGGATGAGATATTGTCGTTTTCCAGTGTGTCCTCGGAGAAGCAGTACTGGTTTTTGCCGTTGTTTTTGGCGTTGTACATGGCCTTGTCTGCGCTTCGCAGCAGCTCGGCATAGGTGCGGCCGCATTCGGGATAGCTGGCAATGCCTATGCTCATGGTGACGCATACATTGCTGCTGCCGAGAACGAAAGCCTGCTGCATACGCTCCAGCAGCATGTCGGCGCGCCGGGAAACATAGGAGCGTCCGGAGGTGTTTTTCATAAGAATGACAAACTCGTCACCGCCGATGCGGCACAGGAAGTCCTCCTTGCGGAAGGTAGTGCCGAATTTATCGGAGATGTTTGAAAGCAGAGCGTCACCGAAGGGGTGTCCCAGAGTGTCGTTGACCGACTTGAAGTCGTCAAGG
>JAZUOR010000242.1:0-2824 GCA_045604745.1 Acutalibacteraceae bacterium
CTTCGGGCAACTGGAACATGCGCGACCCCGTCATCTACCGCATCAAGCACGCTACTCATCACCGCACCGGTGACGAGTGGTGCATCTACCCGATGTACGACTTTGCTCATCCCATCGGAGATGCAATCGAGCACATCACTCACTCCTTGTGCTCCCTTGAGTATGAAGATCACCGTCCCCTGTACGACTGGGTCATCAACAACGTTTCCGTGCCCTCAAAGCCCCGTCAGATCGAGTTTGCCCGTCTGGGCATCGACTACACCGTGCTCAGCAAGCGTAAGCTGCGCAACATGATAGAGTCCGGTGTGGTGAGCGGCTGGGACGATCCCCGCATGCCCACGCTCATTGCTCTGCGCCGCCGCGGATACACTCCCGATTCCATCAAGAACTTCTGCGAGCGAATCGGTGTTGCCAAAAATTCCAGTGTTGTTCAGTGGAGCTTCCTTGAACACTGCCTGCGTGAGGATCTCAACGCCCACGCCAAGCGCGCCATGGCTGTTCTCAATCCGATAAAGCTGACCATTACCAACTATCCTGAGGATCAGCGCGAGACCTTTATGGTTGAGAATCTGCCCGATAATACCGAGGATGTCCGTGAGGTTACCTTCAGCCGCGAGCTTTACATCGAGGCCGATGACTTCATGGAGGAGCCGCCCAAGAAGTACCAGCGTCTTTATCCGGGCGCCATGGTACGTCTCAAGGGTGCATACATCGTTACCTGCACCGGCTGCCGCAAGGATGATGACGGCAACGTTGTTGAGGTCTTTGCCGAGTATGATCCTGTCACCCGCGGAGGCAACCCGCCTGAGGGAGTCAAGGTGCGCGGAACCATCCACTGGGTGGATGCAGGCAACTGCGTGGATGCCGAGGTCAGACTGTTTGACCGGCTGTTCACCGTTCCCGATCCCGACCGTGCCGACGTGGACTACATGGAGTGCCTCAATCCCAACTCCCTGACCGTCCTGACCGGCTGCAAGCTGGAAAAGAGCCTTGAGAACGCACAGCCCGGTGACGGGTACCAGTTCCTGCGTCTGGGATACTTCTGTGCTGACTGCAAGGATTCCGCACCCGGCAAGCTGGTGTTCAATCGTTCCGTCGAACTGAAGGACAGCTACAGGAGCTGACAAACAACTTAAATTATCTCAGCCGTCCCGTCCGGGACTTTCCGGGCGGGACGGTATGGTGTCTTTATGTGTAATTTTGTTGATTTGCTTCTTCCGGTCAGGGACAGGATAAAAGCTTTGCTGGGAGAAAAAGAACGGGTCATTGCCGCTATGGACGGTCGCTCGGCATCGGGGAAGACAACGGCGGCCGAATGGCTTGCTTCACAGCTTGACGGCGAAGTTATCCACATGGATGATTTCTTTCTGCCGCCGGAGCTGCGTGTACCGGAGCGCCGCGCCGAACCGGGAGGAAACGTTCACTATGAACGCTTTGCCCAGGAAGTGCTGAAGGGCCTTGACAGCGGAGGAACGTTCCGTTATCGCCGCTTTGACTGCTCTGCGATGGCTTACGGTGAGACAAAAGGCGCGGGAGTGAAGCGTCTTACCATCATTGAAGGGGCTTACAGTCTGCATCCGTGCTTCGGTAATTATTTTGACCTTGCGGTTTTCTTCCACGTTGAGCCGGAGGAGCAAAAACGGCGTATTCATGCGAGAAACGGGTCTGAAAAGTTAAATGACTTTACAAACCTGTGGATACCCATGGAGGAGCGCTATATAGCCGCATGTGACGTTGAAAGCCGCTGTGACATGACTGTTGGGAGGGAATGGCTGTGAAAATGTCCTTTTCTGCACTGGATATCGCTCACGGCATGATCGCCGACCATGTGCAGCCGGGAGATATATGCATCGACGCCACCGCCGGACGTGGAAGAGACACGGCTTTTCTGTGCTCTCTTGTGGGCGAAAGCGGCAGGGTGACCGCCTTTGATATCCAGCCCGATGCGGTGGACAGCACCAATGCACTTCTGTGCGAAAAGGGCTATTCCCGGATAGGCCGGGCGGTTTTGGACAGCCATGCCAATATTGACCGCTACGAACAGCCGGGAACGGTGTCCTGTATCGTGTATAACTTTGGCTGGCTTCCCGGCGGTGACCACAACGTGTTTACCCGTCCCGAATCAAGCATTGAGGCGCTCAACAAGAGCCTTGAGCTGCTGAGGCCGGGCGGACTCATATCAATGTGCATCTATTACGGCAAGGAGACCGGCTTTACAGAGCGGGACGCTCTGCTGGAGTATCTTGAAAAGCTGGATCATCATAAGTATTCGGCTTATGTGGGCAGATTCACAAATCGGCCCAACTGCCCGCCCATAACGGCGTTTATTCTCAAGGATAAATAGGACAAAACAGGGGAACATTATGGAAAACACCTCATATCCATATGTAAAGCATAATCACTTGACGTCAGCCGCCGGCTTTGTTGTGCGCGATGACGGTGCCGTTCTTCTGGTTTTAAGCCCGCGCAGAGGGTGGGAATTTCCCGGTGGACTCATCGAGCCGGGCGAACCCATCGAAGAAGCTCTTCGCCGTGAGATACGGGAGGAGAGCGGTGTGGAAGTGGAGATAACCGGATTTGCGGGTGTGAGCAAAAACGTTGTCAGAAACATTGTCAATATTGACTTTCGATGCCGCTATGCAGGCGGCGAACTGGCCACAAGCGACGAAAGTCCTCAGGTGGGCTGGTTTACACGTGATGAAGCGGTGAGAGCCATTACCGATCCTCTTATCAAAAAGAGATTTATGAATATGCTGGAAGGCGGCGGAGTTGTGCACATCATCAATTTAAGTCGGATCGTAGCCATGTCGTTCTGTGAGCCAAG
>JAZUOR010000243.1:0-3834 GCA_045604745.1 Acutalibacteraceae bacterium
CCTCATTGACATGATGAAGCGCAGCACCGCCGTGCTGAAGGATCACCCTGTCAATCTGCGCCGCATGGCCGAAGGCAAGCGC
Organism: Acutalibacteraceae bacterium; assembly: GCA_045604745.1. Taxonomy (GTDB): domain Bacteria; phylum Bacillota; class Clostridia; order Oscillospirales; family Acutalibacteraceae; genus SIG598. The sequence goes on from JAZUOR010000243.1 coordinate 83, forward strand.
CCGGCCAACTCGGTGTGGTTCTGGGGCGAAGGCTCCCGTCCGAAGCTTGATCGTTTTGAGTCTCTGTACGGTCTCAAAGGCGCTGTGGTCTCCGCTGTTGACCTCATCCGCGGCATCGCCAAGTGCGCTGAAATGGAAGTCATCGAGGTGGAGGGTGCAACCGGTTACATCGACACCTGCTTTGAGAAAAAGACTCAGGCGGCTCTTGAATCTCTCAGAAAGGGAGCCGACCTTGTCTATCTGCACTTTGAGGCTCCCGACGAATGCGGTCATCGCAATGAGCCGGAAAACAAGGTGCTGTCCATTGAATACATAGACAGCCGTGTGCTCGCTCCTCTGCTGGACGGCCTGAAGACTATGGGAGAGGATTTCCGTATTCTTGTGCTGCCCGACCATCCCACGCCCATATTGACCAAAACCCATGCCTCCGACCCCGTCCCCTATCTGCTGTACGACAGCTCCGCCGAGCTTGACAGCGGCATAGCATCTTTCACCGAAAAGACTGCCGCCTCCACCGGGCGCATGATCGACCCCGGCTACACGCTGATGGGCCGGTTTGTGGGAAAATAAACAACATACTCCTGTGACCCGCTGCCCTGTCACGATGGGCAGCGGGATTCTGCTTTTTACGAAAGAATCAATCACCCGCAGACTTTCTGATATGAATCGTAAAGTGCCTGAAAAAGTCCGCCGGTTCTAAATCCCGTATTACGGAAATATGATATAAAAGCTCTGAAAACACCTTGCGCCGGAGCGACGCAGGCTTTGTGAAAACGTGAAATCATCGATGTAAAAAAAGTGTGTACAGCACTACTTTTTTATTGACATTTTTTCGCTCATGCTTTAAAGTAAAAAAAGTGATAAAGCTATAAATTCACAGCCGTTGAAACGGACGGAAAACAGTCGAAAAAGAGCAGAGTTAAGCGAAAATCGGCTGTTGAAAAAATCGATTTGTTCAGACGCTGTCTGCAAGCAGCCGGCGATCTGTATGATATGCTATACCGCGGGATTTCCCGCAGAAAGAGAGATTATATTATGCGCGTTGTTATCCAGGAGAATTACAGCAACATGTGCAAGTGGGCAGCGGGATATATCGCTGCCAGAATCAACAACCACAAGGAAGACCGTCCCTTTGTTCTCGGTCTCCCAACAGGAAGCTCTCCCATCGGCGTATACAAGGAGCTGGTTCGGATGAACAAGGCCGGCGAGGTCTCCTTTGCCAATGTAGTGACCTTCAACATGGACGAATATCTCGGTCTGCCTCACGAACACGACCAGTCCTACTGGTATTTCATGCACGACAACTTCTTTGATCATCTCGTGGATATGAAGAGCGAAAACATCAACATTCTCAACGGAATGACTGATGATCCGGAAAAGGAATGTGCCGATTACGAAGCAAAGATCGCCTCATACGGCGGCATTGATCTGTTCATGGGCGGCATCGGTGTTGACGGTCACATCGCATTCAACGAGCCCTTCACCTCTCTGAATTCCCGCACCGGAGTGCGCAATCTCACCACCGACACCCGCATCGTCAATTCCCGTTTCTTCGGCAATGATCCTGAGGCCGTACCCTCTCAGGCTCTTTCCGTCGGTGTCGGAACGGTGTTTGATTCCAGAGAAGTTCTCGTTCTCATCAACGGTCACAACAAGGCAAGAGCCCTTGCCGCAACCGTTGAAGGTGCTGTGAGCCAGAAGTGGACCTGCTCTGCTCTCCAGCACCACAACGCAGCCATCATCGCCTGTGATGAGGATGCCTGCGGAGAGCTGACCGTTGACGCATACAAGTACTTCCTTGACATCGAAAGAGGGGAAAGACTGTAATGTATACGATCAAAGACCTCTATGACCTTGACCACACGCTGGCCGGGGATTATCTTTCACAGTTTACCTATCCCTGGGAAGCGCTCAAGGGCATCAAGGAAATGATCCTGCAGCTCGGTCCGACCCTGGGCGAGGAATACGAAGAGATCTCTGAGCATGTCTGGGTGCACCGGACGGCAAAGGTCTTCCCGTCGGCATATCTGGGCGCTCCCTGCATCATCGGTCCCAACACCGAGGTGCGGCACTGTGCCTTCATCCGCGGCTCTGCTCTGGTGGGTGCCGATTGCGTAGTCGGCAACTCCGTAGAGCTGAAGAACGTCATCCTGTTCGATCACGTTCAGACCCCGCATTACAATTACGTCGGAGATTCCATTCTCGGCTATTATTCACATATGGGTGCCGGAAGCATCACCAGCAACGTAAAGAGCGACAAAAAGCTGGTCGTTGTCCGCAACGGCACAGAAAAGATCGAAACCGGCATAAAGAAATTCGGTGCAATGCTGGGTGATTATGTGGAAGTAGGCTGCAACGCCGTGTGCAACCCCGGAACGGTCGTCGGCCGCCACAGCAACATTTATCCGACCTCCTGCGTCAGAGGCGTTGTCCCGGAGAACAGTATCTGGAAGAACAACGGCGAGATCATCCACAAGGAGGAGCGATAATATGGGTAAATATTTCGGCACAGACGGCTTCCGCGGTGAAGCCAACAAGACTCTGACCTTTGAGCACGCCATCCAGATCGGACGTTTCCTCGGCTGGTATTACGGCGTAAGACTTGACAAAAAAGCAAAGGTTGTTATCGGCAAAGACACAAGAAGAAGCTCCTACATGTACGAATACGCGCTGTGCACCGGTCTGATGGCCAGCGGCGCCGACGCATACATCATGCACGTCACCACCACCCCCAGCGTGGCATTTATCACCCGCGTTGACGAGTTCGACTGCGGCATCATGATCTCCGCATCTCACAACCCGTACTACGACAACGGCATCAAGCTGCTGAACGGCAACGGCGAGAAGATGGAGGAAGAGACCATTCTTCAGATCGAAGATTACATCGACGGCAAAATGGAGCTGCCCGTAGCCGAGCGCGATCACATCGGCCGCACGGTTGACTATGTCTCCGGCCGTAACCGCTATATCGGTCACCTGATTTCCATGAGCAAATACAGCTTCAAGGATGTCAACGTCGGTCTGGATGTTGCCAACGGCGCTGCATGGCAGATTGCCAAGGCTGTGTTTGAGGCTCTCGGCGCGAAGGTTCATGTGATAAACGATCGTCCCGACGGCTTCAACATAAACACCGACTGCGGCTGCACACATATTGAGCATCTGCAGAAGTTCGTGCTGGACAACAAGCTTGACATCGGCTTTGCCTATGACGGCGACGCTGACCGCTGCCTTGCTGTTGACGAAAAGGGCAATATAGTCACCGGTGACCACGTTCTTTACATCTACGCTCTTTACATGAAGGAGCGCGGAAAGCTGCTCAACAACAAGGTCGTCACCACTGTAATGTCCAACTTCGGCCTCTACAAGGCCCTTGACAAGGTGGGCATCGAGTACGACAAGACCGCTGTTGGCGACAAGTATGTTTACGAAAACATGGTGCAGACCGGCAACCGCATCGGCGGCGAACAGAGCGGACACACCATTTTCTCAAAATACGAAACCACCGGCGACGGTATCATGACATCCCTCAAGCTCATGGAAGTCATGCTTGCCAAGGAAAAGCCCATGAGTGAGCTTGCCGCTCCCGTCGTGTTCTATCCTCAGGTGCTGAAAAACGTCCGGGTAAAGAGCAAGCCGGACGCTCAGAACGACCCCGATGTACAGGCTGCAGTCAAGGCCGTCGCCGATGCTCTTGGCGATTCGGGCAGAATTCTGGTGCGCGAAAGCGGCACTGAGCCTCTCATCCGTGTAAT
>JAZUOR010000244.1:0-5697 GCA_045604745.1 Acutalibacteraceae bacterium
GGTGATTCAGCAGCCGGTGGTTCAGCAGCCGATGGTTCAGCAGCCGATGGTCCAGCGTCCGATGGCTCAGCAGAATGCTGCGTATCCAATGAACAATCCGGCAGCTTTCTCTCAGAACGTACGACAGAACCGCTTCAACAACCGCACCACAAACGGATATGCATTCAGCTTTGGTGATGAGCCTCAGCCGGTCATACCTGTTCTGAGCAAGCCGGTCGAGGCGAAAACGTCAGAGAAGGATTCTGCACCGTCCAAGGCTAAAATTATCCGGGACAGCATCATGCTTGTGGGCATGATACTGATCTTTACCCTCAGTTCCATGGTGATGCTGTCGTCGGGAATAAAAAAGCCGGCCACAAATTCCGAACAGAAGAGCTTCTTTGAGGATCTCACTTCGGAGTTCCTTGCCTTCAGGAGCGACGCTGTGGGTGCTATTTTCGAAATACCCAAGGTGTACATACTGCCCTGGGGTGAGCAGCCTGCGCCCAAGCCCAACCCCGAAGGTTTCAGTTCCTATGTAAATGACGACGGGACAGAGGTGCTTACATATGACGACCCGACCATCTCGGTGAAATACTGGGTGGAGCGTCAGTACAGATCAAATGTGCACTTTGCGGAAATCAAGGTGGCTCATCCGACTCAGCTGCGCACCGCCTACGCAGGCGGCGAGTTCGGCTCGTCGGTCAAGTACATGCCTCAGGAGATTGCCCAGCATGTCAATGCTGTCATAGCCATCAACGCCGATTACTGCGGATATCGCACCGGAGGCATCATCGTGCGCCAGAACACTCTCTATCGCAACACTGCGCGCGGGTGGGACGTTCTTCTGATTGATTCCGAGGGCAACTTCCATATCATGGCAGATACCAAGGTTCATTCATCGGGCGTTATGGAGCAGTACGAGATCGTCAACTCCCTTGAGTTCGGTCCTTCTCTTGTTATCGACGGAGAAATAAAGATCATAAACGATGAAAGCGGCTGCGGATATACATGGAATGAAATCAATCCGTCTCCCCGTACCGGCGTCGGTCAGCTGGGAGAGCTTCATTACCTGTTCTGCGTGGTCGAAGGCCGTTCGGAAACCAGCCGAGGCGTGCTGACTTCTCAGCTGGCTGAGATCATGCACAGCAAGGGCTGCACTCAGGCGTATAATCTGGACGGTGGTCAGTCCACAACTATCATCCTGAACGGAGAGGCCATGAATGAGCCGCTCTGGGGTGCTCAGCGAGTGGTTACCGATATTATATATTGCGCCACAGCCATTCCAAACGGGGAGGGGGCAGCGGCAAATGAATGACAATCAGCTGATGTATTTCAACGAACACACCGACATTTACTGGCACGGTGCGTTCATGGGGCTGGCGGTTCTTCTCGGCAGCCTGATATTCTGGGTCTTTGCCCGCCGCATCAGAAAAGGTGCAGCAGGCCCCATAAAGTACATTATCCTTTTTGGCTATCCCGTTGCCATAGCGGTTTCCCGTCTTGAATACTGCTGGTTCAGGCAGGACGAGTTCCGCGGAGGCCTGCCTGATATACTTGACGTGAGCCGCGGCGGATTCGGCGTTATCGGAGCCATGCTCGGCGTGTCGGTGGTCATGCTGCTGGTTGCCGCAGCGAGCAGGCGTTTCTCTGCTGCTGAGCTTTTCGACGCAGCAGCGCCCGGAGCGGCAGCGGCACTCTGCATCGGCCGTATGGCAAGCTTTTTCAGCAGCGAGGAGCGCGGCTTTGAGCTGTACACCGACTTTTTCCGCAAGGCTATGTTTACCGAGTATTCCGCGGAGGAAGACAAAATATTTGTGCTGGTATATCCCTATGAGGCTATTGCTGCCGGACTGCTGTTCGTCATGTGCATCTGGGTATTCAACAAGGTGTATGTGAACAAAAAGTATATTCCGGGAACAGTCGCTGCCAGATTCCTTCTGGGCTTCACCCTTTCGCAGATGATTTTTGAAAGCTGGCGTTCCGACTCGCTCTTCCTTGTGACACTGGGATTTGTGCGCTTCAATCAGGTGGTGTGTGCCATCGTGCTTGCTGTTATGCTGATTATGCTCTGTGTAAAATACGCAAAGCGTTATGGCTTCAAGGCAAAGCAGATATGGTTCTGGACGGTAATGTTGCTGGGTATTGCACTTGCCTTTGTGTGCGAGTTCTTTATGACCGGAGGCAACCATCTGCAGAACTATTTTGGAATGGCATCAGGCCTGTTGGCTGTTTATGTCATGGCGCGCTATCTTGTCAGCCGTGTATGTGCAGCCAGAAAACGGACAAACTAAGCAAAAAAACAAATCAACCGGCTCGCTTGCCCGAAAAACGGGGAGCGAGCCGTTGTCGGAATAAACGAGCTGATTGCCCTTGACCGGGAAAGGAATGCGTGCAGATGGATAAAACGATAAGCTGGCACGAAACGCGGCAGCTTAACAAGGATACATGGCTCATAACCGAGGCGAAGGCGATCAACTGCTACCTGCTGACCGGCAGCCGGCGTGCGCTTCTCATTGACACCGGCAACGGTATGGGACAGCTTGGAGAAGTGGTAAGAGAGCTTACGGATCTTCCGGTCACCGTTGCCCTGACCCATCGCCACTGTGATCACGCCGGCGGGAGAGGCTGGTTTGACACGCCTGCGTATGTGCATGAGGCAGACATGGGTATCTGCTCAGGGCTGCTTTCAGGACGGGTGGCTTCGCGGGTGCTGACGGCAAAATGGGCGTCGGCAAAGGATTTTCCGAAGCAGCCGTTTGATGCCGGATATACCGCACTGACCGACAGTGCGGTGTTTGAACTGGGTGATCGAACGGTAAGCGTGAAGCATATGCCCGGTCACACCCGTGGTTCGGTGATATTTCTCGATGACAGATACAAAATGATGTTCACCGGCGACAACATAAGCCACAATGACCTGTGGATGTTCCTGCCCGATGCAGTCAGTATAGAGGAATGGATTCCCACTGCACGGAGAATACTTAAGCTGAGTGAAAAATATGCCGTGTACTCCGGTCATGGCGAGCAGCCCTTTGACACAGAGCTTATCCGCAGGCAGATAGAATGTGCCTGCGCTCTGATGGAAAGCCGGAAGAAAAACGGGCTGCTGCCGTTCCGCCGCAGGCATTATCTGCCCGACGGACAGATGGCAATATCCTACAGCCCGGTAAATGTCAGATCACGCAGATGATCACCTCTTACAATTATCCGGAAAGAGTATCCGGAGGAAAGGATGAAAGCACATGCGCATTTTCCAGCTGCGGTTTTTGCCGAAAAACGGCGGTTTTTCCCCTCAGATGCAGTCACTGCTCAGTCGTTTCCGGCTTCAGCTGGTGCGTAACGGGCTTATCCTTGAAGGCGGGTGGCAGAGCTACATCGAAGACGGTGAACTGGTGTGGAGCGTGATAGCTCAGGATGACGATGCCATCGCTGAGGAAAACATGACCTACGACACCCGCAAGACCCTTGAACAGCTGCTTGACTGGTGCGAAGGACTGCCGCAGGTGCTCCCGATGCAGGAGTGCTGCGACACACCCCACTGCACCTGCCGGAATCCGTCCACCTATGTGCTCCAGTCCCCTGCAGAGTGGTCAGGCACGCCGGTGCGCTGTGTGGACTGCGGAGGCAGTGTGCCGCTGTACAGGCTCATACGGGACAAGGAACAGCGGGAGTTTGACGACCTTCTCCACTGGCGCAAGCTGCGCAGAGGTTTTCTTGAGCAGATAGGGGAAAAGCTTAATACCGGCTACGCTTACGGGATGCTCAACGACTGCCGATCCGGCCTTTCTCAGGAGGGACGACGTCTTGCCGCGGCTATACAGCGATGGACGGGAGTGGTCACGGTTTATCCCGTGTTCAGCCGCTTTGAGGAGCCTCCACGCCGATGTCCGGGCTGCGGAGGCGACTGGCGCAATCCATACATGGGCGCGATCCCATATAAATATTTCTGCCGTCAATGCCGGCTTGTGCTGACCGACAATGTGTGAGGAGATCAGATTATGACAGACAGCATCATCACCGCAGCCGATGTGGTGTTCAGATACGAGGACGATGCCGCCGATGCACTGTGCGGTGTCAGTATTGAAATCAGGCGGGGCGAATTTGTGGCTCTGCTTGGACACAACGGATCGGGCAAATCCACCTTTGCCCGCCATCTCAACGCCATTCTTCTGCCTTCAGGCGGAAAGATAATGGTGGACGGAATAGACACTGCTGACGAAGAAACGCTGCTCCAGCTGCGAAGCACGGTGGGGCTGGTGTTCCAGAATCCCGACAATCAGATGGTTGCCGCCATTGTGGAGGAGGACGTTGCCTTCGGTCCGGAGAATCTTGGGGTAAAGAATCCCGAACTGCGCCGGCGTGTGGACGAGGCCCTGAAAGCCGTTGGCATGTACGATTACCGCCGCCATGCACCCCACAAGCTGTCCGGCGGACAGAAGCAGAGAGTGGCGATCGCAGGCATTCTCGCCATGCAGCCTAAGTGCCTTGTGCTGGATGAGCCAACCGCCATGCTCGATCCGGGCGGACGCACCGAGGTTATGACTGCGATAAGGAAGCTGTGCGACGAGCAGGGCGTGACCATTGTGCTCATTACCCATTACATGGACGAGGCTGCCGCTGCCGACCGCGTGATAGTTATGCATGAGGGAGCGGTGCTGACCGAGGGAACTCCGGCACAGGTCTTTGCCCGCACAGAACTGCTGCGCGACCACGGCCTTGACGTGCCGCAGCCGGTTGAGCTTGCAGGTCTGCTGCGGGAGCAGGGCTACGGTCTTCCGGAGGGGATCCTGACGCCTGAGCAGTGTGCTGCCGCCATTGCCGCTCTGCTGAAGGAATGACAGCACCGGAGTCGTATATTTTGACAAATAATGACCGTTGTTGACGATGGGCTTCTGGAATAATGACAATTCCATTTTTTGCCTCGTCGTGAGATAATATAATAATAACAATCGGAAGTTGCCGAAAGGATGATATATAATGAACATGGATCTTACCAGTATTCCCGTAAGAGTCAAGGAACTGCGCGAGATACTCGAAATCGAGCCCAATGAAATGGCTGACCGTCTGGGTGTTACCCTTATCAACTACCTTGCCTATGAATCGGGTGAGCAGGATATCCCCATCAGCACGCTCTACGAAATAGCATCCATTCTGGGTGTTGACTTTACAACGCTTCTTACCGGCCGCACGCCCAAGATGAATACTTACACCGTGACCCGTAAAGATCAGGGAGCCAAGGTGGAGCGCTATCCCGGTTATGACTATACCAGCCTCTGCTACAACTTCAAGGGCAGAGAAATGGAGCCAATGCTGGTTCACCTTTCCCCCGAGGAGGAGCGTCCGTCGCTGGTTTCCCACGGCGGTCAGGAATTTAACTTCTGTGTATCGGGCAAGGTATGCGTGACCATCGGCAAGAAGGACATCATCCTCGAGGCCGGCGACTGCGTTTATTTTGACCCCATGATCCCTCACGGCCAGGCTGCCGTGGACGGAGAAGCCACCTTCCTGACCGTCATCAAGGAGTAATTCACGGAAAAATTACGGCGAAATCAGTATAAGATCGCCTGAGTATACGGGAGCATTATCATTATGGATCATATAATCAGCAAATACTGTCCTCGTGTTGAGTTTGAATCCTACGAGGATTTCTGCAATGGCTTTGAGATACACACTCCTGAGCTGTTCAACTTCGGCTACGATGTAGTTGACGAATGG
>JAZUOR010000245.1:0-6125 GCA_045604745.1 Acutalibacteraceae bacterium
GGGTATGGCCTCCGGTTCCTCTGTTGCCAACACCGTCGGCTCGGGTTCGGTCACCATCCCTCTGATGAAGAAGACCGGCTACAAGCCCGAGTTTGTCCCAGCGGCGGAAGCTGCTGCTTCCCCCGCCGGTCAGATCATGCCTCCCATCATGGGTGCTGCCGCTTTCCTTATGGCAGACTTCGTGGGCGTGCCCTACAGCAACATCGTTGTGCGCGCCATCCTGCCCGCAGTTCTCTACTTCCTCGGAATCTTCATCACTGTCCATCTGGAAGCCAAGAAGGAAGGTCTGCGCGGTCTGACCAAGGAAGAGCTGCCCAGAATAGTTCCTCTGCTCAAGAAGACCTATCTGATGCTCCCGCTCATTATTCTGATTTATCTGGTAGCTACCAGCCAGCGCTCTATTCAGTATGCTGCCGCTATCGCCATCGTGGCAGTCATTATTGTCGGTCTGTTCAACAAGGACAACCGCATGAACCCCAAGCGCGTATTTGAGGCTCTGGCAACCGGTGCCCAGAATATGGTTGCAGTGGCTGCTGCCTGCGGCGTGGCTGGCATCATTGCCGGCACCATCACCATGACCGGCCTTGCCAACATGCTCTTCAACGGCATCATCGCCCTTGCAGGCGACGAGGTGTTCATCGCTCTGGTACTCACCATGCTGTGCTGCATCGTGCTGGGCATGGGCGTTCCCACCACTGCCAACTACTGCATCATGGCTGCCACCTGCGCTCCGATTCTTGTGCGTATGGGCGTGCCTGCCATCGCTGCTCACTTCTTTGTGTTCTATTTCGGCATCGTCGCTGACCTGACTCCTCCTGTCGCTCTGGCAGCCTATGCCGGCGCAGCAATTGCTCAGGCAAATCCCATGAAGACCGCCATTACCTCCACCAAGCTGGCCATCGGCGCTTTCATCGTGCCCTACATCTTCGCGCTCAATCCCGCCATGCTGTTCGTGGATACCACCGTTCCTGAGGTTATCCTCATCGTTGTCACTTCCGTCGTTGGCATGTTTGCCATCTCGGCATCGCTTGAGGGATATATCTTCGGTCATATGAAGTGGTATGAGCGTGTAATCAGCGCTATAGGCGGCCTGCTGCTCATCAATCCCGGCCTTGTCACCGACATCATCGGTCTGGCTCTGGTTGGCGTGATGCTGATCTTCCACGTCATCGCCAACAGAAAGCACAAGGATGAGTCTGAGGCTGCCACTGCAGCATAATTCAGTCTGACAGGAAACGATCACCGCTGCATGAATTCAATGCGGCGGTGATGTTTTTTGTCAATGAAAAAAGGGGAATGCAAGTGAAAAAGCTTTCTGAATCCTTAACAAAAAACGGACATCGCAGATCAATCAGTTCTGCGGTGTCCGTTTCAGTTTTGCAGTGGTCAGATAACGGTGATTTTGCCCTCCTGCACCGGATGAGCCTCCTTGGAGGTGTCCGGCTGACCGATGGCAATGGCGATGGCGAAGCGGTGGTTTTCGGGGAATCTGAGCAGCTGCTCAAGGCGCTTGCCCTCAGAGCCGCTGAAAGCAGCGGCGCACATGCCGATTATGACCGAGCCCAGTCCCAGAGAATGGGCAGCAAGGGCAAGGTTCTCCACAGCGATGCCCGCGTCCACTTCACCCCACTTGCTGTCCTTGTCGCAGGAGATGAACACGGCGAGAGGAGCATTGTAGAACACAGTGCCGCCTCTTGAACGGATGCGTTCACTGGTGGCAGTGTCGCCGCGGGATTCGAAGTCTGCGACCACGGCCTTGTCCACATCGGTGATGATGGCGCGGTCGGTAACAAAGGTGAAGTGCCAGCTCTGACCGTTTACGGCGGTGGGTGAGGCTACGGCGCATTCCTTGAGTATCTCAAGCTGTTCGGCTGTAACAGCGTCATCCTTGTAGGCGCGGATGCTGCGGCGGTCAAGTATGGAGCGGATGGTGTCATTCATTGGTAATTATCCTTTCCGGCTCGGACTCCTGCAGAACGGGAGCGTCGGCCTGACGGAGCGTGAAGTAAAACTCCACGCCGGTGTCGGTGTTTCGTGCGCCGAAATCGGCGTTGTGTGCAGTAAGTATGGTGCTGACTATCTTAAGACCAAGGCCTGAGCCTCCGTAGGAACGGGTGCGGGCTTTGTCCACCTTGTAAAAGCTGTCCCAGATGCGTTCAAGGCTTTCTTCGGGAATATGGCTGCCGGTGTTGTGCACGCGGCAGGTGACGATGCCGTTTTCGCTGGTCAGCTGCACGCTGATCTCTCCTCCGTCGGGAGTGTGGTTGCGTGCGTTGGTCAGCAGATTATTGAGCACCTCTTCGATGCGCTCAAGGTCGGCCTTGACATATATGTGTTCCTCGGAGCAGTCAAGCCGGTGAGAGATACCGCGCTCCTCAAGCAGCAGCCCAAGTTTGCTCAGCCGGTCATAGGCAAGCTCGCGCAGGTTGAACAGGGAAAGCTCCGGTTCCATCTCACCGGATTCAAGCTCAGCCAGCTGGAGCAGACGGGAGGCAAGGTTGCTCATGCGTATTGCCTCGTCCTCAATGACGCTGCAGTAATATTCCCGTTCGTCGCTGTTGACGTTCATCTGCAGTCCTTCGCAGTAACCGAGAATAATGGCCAGTGGGGTCTTGAGCTCGTGTGATACGTCCGATATGAAATTCCTGCGCATATCGTCCACCTTCTGGCGGTGCTGCAGCTCCTGACGCAGCTGCCTGTTGGCGTCGGAAAGCTGCTCGATCTTGGTGCGCAGCTGGTCGGAGAGGTTGTTGATGCTGCCGGACAGCCGTCCGATCTCGTCGTTGGAGGTGATGGCAGGCGTTCGCTGAAGTTGAGGTGTGCCACCTGATCGGCTGCGTAGCTTGCCCGCACTATGGGCGAAGCGAAGCTGGAACCAACCACATAGGTTGCGATGGCTCCCATGATGAGCAGCAGAGTGCCGACGATTATTGTAAAATCGTTGGCAACACGGGCGCCGTCCTCAATAGCGACCACAGGCGTGTTGATGGCAACCAGAAAGGCACGGGTGCTGAAGAAGTAAGTCTTGGTCACCTTTGCGTATATGGTCAGGTAGGAATTTCTGGAGCCGGAATGGCTGGGGCGGGAGGAACTGCCGATGGTGTAGCTGCCCCAGCTTTCCTCAACCTGCTTCTGGCTGGTCCAGTCCTTGAAGAAGTCACGCATGGTGTCCCGCTCGTTGGAGCTGCAGAAAACAGTATTGAAATTCTCGTCGGCAATGAGGATGCGGAGATTGCGGCTTTCCTCAAGCGACAGCAGCTTTTCTTCGAAATCGTCGGCGTAAAAGTCGTAATTGGCGACGATCTGCAGATTGTCAACCAGTGACTGCTCCTTCATTTTGGAGTAGTAGGTTTTGAAGAATGTGCTGTTGAGCAGCACGTTGAACAGCACAAAGGCGAGGATGATGCAGAAAATAATGGAGATCATCTTCACCCTGATGGAGTTTCTCAAAGCTTATCTCACCTCAAGGCGGTAACCAACACCTCGGACGGTGACGATCATGTCGCCCGACTCGCCCAGCTTGGAGCGCAGCTGCTTGACATGGGTGTCAACGGTGCGCAGGTCACCGAAATAATCGTAGTTCCAGACCCCGTTGAGGATCTTTTCGCGGGAGAGAGCCACACCCTTGTTTTCGATAAAGTAGAGCAGCAGGTCGTACTCCTTTGGGGTGAGCTCAAGTGCAGTGTCACCCACATAGGCCACGTGAGCAAGCTCGTCGATGCGAACGTTGCCGCACTGGACGCTGTGGCTGCTAAGCATGCCCTTGCGGCGCAGAAGTGCCTGGACCCTTGCCACCAGCAGACTGGGAGAGAAGGGTTTTGTGACATAATCGTCGGCAACCAGACGGAAGCCGCCCAGCTGGTCTGATTCCGAACTCTTGGCGGTGAGCAGGATGACCGGGATGTCGCCTACCTTGCGCAGCTCGGCAAGCACCGTCCAGCCGTCCATTACCGGCATCATTACGTCCAGAATGACCAGATCCGGCTTCTGGCTGCCGGTGCACATGGTCAGTGCCTGACCGCCATCGGCGGCCTCCAGCACCTCAAAGCCCTCGCGGGAAAGAAAGTCGGCGATGAGCTTGCGGATGCGATCCTCGTCGTCGGCAATAAGAATGCGTACAGAGTTATTCTCGCTCATTAAAACATCTCCCAAACGGTATCGAATATATGCTTATAGCATTTCCGGAATTATATTAAGATATTTCTGTGATGCAGTGGTGATGGGTATAGGTAGGGGTGGTGAGCGAAGTGCACACAAAAAAGGTGATGTGTCAAAACACAGCGCCCCGTTCACGGGGAACAGGGCGCTGCTATGGATATGTATTTTATCAGCCTTCGACGTTGTCGCCGTCTGGATCGCATTCGTCGCAGAACATGTCAGCGGCGTCGGAAATAGTGTTTTCGCAGGTGTTGTCCTTACCGGCGCAGAAGAAAAGCTCGCCTTCTTCTTCGGTGATGTCTTCAACAGGCTCAACAGTCTCGTCGATCAGATCATCGTCTCCGCTGGGCAGAGCGTCGGCAGTGGGTCCGGTGTAAAGCTCCTCACCGTCGACAGTAGCGCAGTAGGAGCAGCCCTTGGTGCGGTTGGCCTCAAAGGCCTCGGCAACGGTACCGGTGTAGACGGGGTTGGAATTGATGATGGTGTGGCAATCGGGGTTGAAGTGGAAGCATCTGCCAAAGCTGGTCCAGTAGCAGGTCTCGCCGTCGATGCTCATCTCGTATGCGTCAGACTGAGCCTGAGCAAGGTCCTCGGCGGAGGTGGGGTTGTAGTCGATGGAGGTACCTACCGACAGAAGCATGGCGATGGCAGCGATGATGGAGAGAATCTTCTTTGTCTTGGGGTCAAGGTCATCTTCCTTGAGCAGCAGAAGAACAAGGGGGAAGAAAGCCAGCACAGCGGCGATAACGCCCATCTGGTTCCACAGGAAGAACTTGAGCTTCTTCTTTTCCGAGCAGGGGTCAATGCGGTTGGCCTTTTTCCACAGCTGGGAGCCTATGATGACAAAGGCAAGATCCAGCACAATGCCGATGATGATGTAGAGCATGCTGTTGCCGGGGATATACAGGGTGCCGTTGATGAGCAGGATAGTCAGCACTTCAAGGGCAATGGCGAGTACCCACAGAACGACAGCGCCGATGCGCAGTCCGTTGGCTCGGCTCTTGTCTGCGGCGGAAACATAGGCGGGCTTGCCGTTGGGCTTGGTGGCGGGTCGGCGGGCGGCGCTGCCGGAGGCAGGCTTCTTGGCGGCCGAAGAAGAGGGCTTCTTGGCTGCGGTCTTTCCGGAAGAGCCGGAAGGACGGTTGACGGCCTGACCGTTGGCGTTTACAAACTGCCGGCGGGTCGGCTGCTTTTTCTTGCTGCTTGACATGATTTTTCCTCCTTGATACAGGGATCTCGGACCTGATCGCACAGTAGCTGTCGGTGATCCCATAGCATATGTGTGTAGATGCACATTTACAGTAATTATACCAGATATTGTGTCGGTTGGCAATAAGCAGGCGGTTATTTTTATTGGCGGGCATTTCAGAGAGCAAGACGGTCACTTTCCGGTGTCTGAAACGCTTGATTCTGCTTTTGGTTCGGCTGCACTGTTTTGGGTCTGTTGTCCGCCGCAGACGGCAGGAAGACAGGCGCTGGGAAATTAATCTTTTTCTGTGAGAAAAAACACTGTTATATTGTCACAATATGTGTTAATATATTATTAACCAAATATTCATTAGGAGGCATTGCACTAATGGCACAGAAAAAAGGAAGAAAACGCACCGGCTCCGGCGGCAAGGCCTCCGTGGGTCAGGTGGGCAGCTCCATCGGCAGCAGCAGACCGGCCGGCAAAACCGGCGGCTACAGCGCCCGTCCCAAGCAGCCCAAGGTGCACAACAGCTACGGTAAGGTAACTCACGGCAATTCCATAGAGAAGGGCGTGCTGACCTCTCTGCTCGGTCTGGGCGAGAGCAGCTCCTCCAGCTCTTCGGCAGCCTCTGCCGGCACCGGCTCCATCTTCTCTCTCAGCGGAATATTCTCCCTGCTCAAGCAGAACAAGACCGCCAGAATAATCGCTCTTATCCTTGTGGTGCTTCTGGTGTTCTGGCTCCTTCGCGGCGGCAGCTGCAGCGTGCCCGGAGGCG
>JAZUOR010000246.1:0-2880 GCA_045604745.1 Acutalibacteraceae bacterium
CCGCTCTTGGCGGTTGCCAGACCGTCATACTTCTGGTTGTAGCGCTCGATGTCGACGTGGCCGGAACGGGTGTCGACTATGCGGCGCTTCTGTCCGCCGTTTGCGTCGCCGGCGGGAGCCTGCTGGATAATGACAGCACCCTCCTGAACGGGACGGTTGCCCTGAGGACGGATGGTGTCCGATTCGGGGCGTTTCTCCTTGGGCTTCTGAGGCTGCTGAGCCTTCTTCTGCTCCTTTTTTTCCTGCTTTTCAGGCTGATTTGCCGCCTTGGGAGCATCCTGCTTTGCCTTGGGCTGCTGAGCAGGCTTTTCCTGCTTTTCGGCTGCAGCTTCTTTCCGGGCAGGCTTTGCCTTTTTTTCTTCCGCAGGTGCTTCTGTGGTCTGGATGGATGATGGGTCGGAAGTAACCACAGTCACAGCAGCCGGCTGAGCGGCAGTTTTCTGTATGGGACGGGCAGCTGCCTCAAATTCATCAAAGCTGCTTACAGAATTCTCCTTGGTGAGCAGCTGGAAAACGAGATCAAACTCGTCGTCCTCGATGACCGTCATTGCAGAATACTTTCTGTCGCCGGTGGTATTGTTCTTGAGCAGATCAACGATGACCTTGCTCTGTACGCCGTAATCCTTGGCGACCTCATTAATCTTTATCTTGTTAGCTGGCATATGTTATTCCTCCCCGTTGCCGTTTTCCAGCAGCTCGTTGATCCTTTTGGCAAAGCCGCTGTCATTGATCGAGATAAGTCTTACCGGTTTGCCGATCGCCGCATTGACCGCTTCCATACCGTAAGGCATTTCTCTGATATTGATCTCACTCCCGCTCAGGTGGTTGCGCAGCTTGCGCATGGTGCCTTCCGACACGTCCGACGCTGCAAGAATGAGTTTGCTTTCGTTCTTTCCGACACTGGCGCACACGGCGTCAAAACCAAGGGATATTTTCCCCGCCCTGCGTACCAGCCCAAGGAGCGACAGTATTCTATCCGTCACAGCTGCTCAGCTCCTTTTCCATGGAATCGTATATCTCATCATCTATACGGGTGTCCAGAGCATGTTCGATGCGCTTCTTTCTGCGCGCTGCCTTCAGACAGTCGGCACTGGGACACAGATATGCTCCGCGCCCCGGTTTTTTTCCTCCCGGATCGAGGCTTACCTCTCCCTCAGGACTGCGCACTATTCTGACCAGTTCGCCTTTGGGCTTCATTTCGCCGCAGCCCATACACATACGAAGCGGTGTCTTGCGTTTTTGCTGCATAAATCTCCTCCGGACACTCCGATAAGATTAAGTAAACGATCTGCGATTATTCCTCGCCGTAGTAACCGCTTTCGGGACGGATGTCGATCTTGTAGCCGGTAAGGCGGGCTGCAAGTCGGGCGTTCTGACCCTTATGTCCGATTGCCAGCGACAGCTGACCGTCGGGAACGCGCACACGGCAGGCTTTGGGGTTCTCCTCATCCATCTCCACGCTGACCACCTGTGCCGGTGCAAGAGCGTTGCTGATGAATTCGGCGGGATCGTCGCTGTACTTGATGATGTCGATCTTCTCGTCACACAGCTGTCTGGTGATCTCGTTGATACGGGAACGGTTGACGCCGATGCAGGCGCCCACAGCATCCACGTTTTCGTCGTGGCTGATCACAGCCATCTTGGTGCGGCTGCCTGCCTCGCGGGAAACAGCCTTGATTTCGACGGTACCGTCGTAGATTTCGGGAACCTCGGTTTCAAACAGGCGTTTGACAAGACCGGGATGTGTGCGGGAAACGGTAGCTCTTGCGCCGCGCTCGTCCTCGCGGATATCCACAACGAACACCTTGATGGTGCTTCCCTCGACGTACTCCTCGTTCTCGATCTGCTCGCTCTTGGGCAGCGGAACTTCTATCTTGTTGCTCAGACGCAGAATGGCTGCGCCGGTACGGGTGTCGATGCGCTCAATGGTGGCGGTGACCAGTTCCTGATCTCTGGAACGCATCTCGTCGGCCACCTGTCCGCGCTCGGCCTCGCGGATGCCCTGACGGATGACATGCTTGGCAGTCATGGCTGCGATGCGTCCGAACTCGCGTGTCTCCAGCCGGATACCAATAGTATCTCCGGGCTGCGCCAGCTTATTGTATTTTGTACGGGCTTCCTCGACGTGGATTTCACGGTCCTCGTCATAGACCTCTTCAACGGCGGTCTTGTTGAGGAAAACCTCAAAGGTGGTGGTTTCGGGATCGATGTTGACCACTACGCTGTCGTTGCCGCCGTTGCTGTTTTTGACTGCTACGGTGATGGCGGCGGTGATCTTTTCGATCATATATTTCATGGGTATGCCGCGTTCCTGTTCGAACTGCTCAAGAGCCTCAAAAAACTCCTTGCTCATGTTTTTGGCTGCGTTTTTGGAGCTCTTTCCGGATTTGCCTGCCATGGTCGTTTCCTCCTGTACAGGGTTTAGTATTGTTGGTTATGATAATCCGGCAGCCTGTGCCGGGGTCGATGTCTCTGTGATTATTCTTCCTCTGTGCCGTCGTCGTACTCGATTTCGTCCACATCATCGGGAATTTCGCTGTCAAAGTCGATGTCCTCGTCGGTCAGACGGACGCAGGAAGCATCCTTGCGGGGAATTTCAAACTCCTTGCCGTCAAGATCGGCCAGCACGATGCTTTTGTCTCTGAGACCGACCAGAGTGGCAATGACCTCCTTTTCGCCGTCGATAGGTCTGAAGAAGGTGACGCACACTTCGCGCCCGGCCATCTTTTCAAAATGCTCCGGACGGCTCAGCTCACGCTCGATACCGGGAGAGCACACTTCAAGAAAATAGCTCTGTTCGATGGGATCAAGCCGGTCAAGAGGCTTGTCGATGGCGCGGCTCATCTTTTCACAGTCATTGATGCTCACGCCGCCCTCCTT
>JAZUOR010000247.1:0-7497 GCA_045604745.1 Acutalibacteraceae bacterium
TGTCAAGAACAATGGAGCGGGCATCGGAGGATGCGGTTATGTCGAGAAAGACAAGCTCGTCGGCACCCTGATCGTTGTAAGCCGCTGCACACTGCACCGGATCGCCGGCATCGCGCAGCTCAACAAAATTCACTCCCTTGACCACACGCCCGTTCTTGACATCCAGACAGGGAATTATTCTTTTTGCGTACATATATGAGCCCTTTCTATTATATCTATATCAGTGAGCAGAAATTGTCGAGAATTGTCAGGCCGATCTCGCCGCTCTTTTCCGGGTGGAACTGGGTGGCAAAGCAGCTGTCCTGCCACACGGCAGCGTGTATCTGCGTGCCGTAGCTGGCTGTTGCCGCCACAACGGCAGGATCGTCGGCTTTGAGATAGTAGCTGTGCACGAAGTACACATAGGGCCGTTCGGGCAGACGGGCGAAAATGGGACAGGCACTGTCGTACTCGATGGAGTTCCAGCCGATGTGAGGAACCTTCAGTCCGCCGTCGGAGGGAAGCCGAAGCACTCTGCCGCCCATAAGGCCAAGACCGGCAGCTCCCGGCGATTCCTCGCTGGAATCAAAGAGCATCTGCAGACCTACACAGATTCCGAGGAAGGGGCGCTGGCTGTCCTTTGCGCTGTCAAGCACCACCTGCTCCAGTCCTCTTGCGCGCAGCTGGGACACTGCGTCGCCAAAAGCTCCCACGCCGGGCAGAATGACTGCGTCGGCTGTGCGGATGGTTTCCGGATCGGCGGTCAGCTCCACTGAGCGTCCCAGATGGCGCACTGCCTTGGCAACGCTCTCCACGTTGCCCGCGCCGTAATCAATAAGTGCTATCATTGTGCGAAACCTCGCTTGTATTTATTATACTTCTGATTTCCTGTCAGAATAAGCAGTACCCACAGGGCTCACCTTACGGCTTGCCCTGTGGGATTTACAATTTGTATTATGTTGTGGGCATATTACAGGATTGCCCTGTTTTATCACGCCCAGGAGATGTTGGGCAGGGTGAACTTGTTCTCACGGTCGATGGCATAATCGCCGTTGATGAACATTTCGGCCTCGTTGCGGCGTCTCCACCACAGGCCCTTCAGATTCTTGCCGCCGGCCTTGATGTAGCGGGTGAAGCCGTCGATGATCTGGTCGGACTTGGCGGCGCTGCCGTCGCGGTGAGAAATGATTGCCGACTTGAGGTAGAAGTAATAGGTATCGCTGGTCCAGTAGTTGGGGCCGAGGTTGAAGCAGAAGCTCACCAGAGCGTCAAACTGGTTCTGGGTCAGCTTTACGCCGTTGCGCACCGCCCAGTCGCTGACCGCGGTGACATAGGGACCCTTGTTGAGGTCGGCATTGAGCAGAGCGGTGGCTTCCTCCTGAGTCAGGTAGGGACGCTCCGCGGTCATTTCGTGACCCTCGCCCAGCAGAGCAAGAATCTCCTTGTTGAACTGCTCTATGGCCTGCTCTCTGGTCCACTGCTTGCTTTCGGCAGTGGTGATGGCGTGACCGTAGCCCACGGTCCAGTAGCCGGCTGCATCCTGATAGGGATAGAACACCACGGCGTCGCCGAAGGGTGTTCCGCCGCCCTCCCAGTCAGCGATGAACTTGGTTCCCTTGTCGCTGATGGTCATGGGCTGGATGCCGGTGTTGGCCTTTTTGAGCACGACCACCTCAGTGGTGGCAGTCGCTCCGCCCACAGTGGCGGTGATGGTGTAGACACCGGGAGCATTGCCGGTGACCACGCCGTCCTTGGAAACCGGAGCGGCAGAGTCGCTCTCGGAGGAATAGCTGATGACGTAATTTGCAAGGTTTATGGCCACATTGATCTTGGCGCCCTGATTTACATAGTAATAGGCCTTGCCGAAGGCGAGGCTGATGGTCACGGTGCCGTCCTTGACATCAACGATGAAGTCGGAGCTGACATAGCCGTAGCCGTTGTTGTACTCGATCTTGTACCAGCCGGACAGTGTCTCAACGATGACGACCTGAGTGCCGTTTCTGATGGTACCCAGTGTTTCGGCAGAGGTGCTTGCCGTTCTGCGCACTCTCAGCGAGGTGTCGCACTTGACTGTGCCGTGTCTGACCACGCGGGTATCAGTGGAATTATTCGTGGTGGTCATTTCGGAAATATCCTGCGAGCTGGTGGTGCTCAGAGTGCTCTGGGCAGAATCACCGCCGCGTTTGGTGGTAGTGGTTACCACCAGCTGGAGACCGTCTCTGAAGGAGGTGGTGGTTCCGTTCCGGGTGGTGGATTTTGTGGTGGTAGTGGTTCCTCTGTTGGGAACGGTGGTGGTTTTTGTGGTGGTCGTTGTCTGTGCCTGGGAGCCGTTATCAATGTCCCCGGCCTTGACATAGCCGCTGACCGCTGCGTACATGACTCTGTACCACAGGTTGCCCTCGCTGTCGGTGCGGTTGCTGAGGATGGTCACCACAGTGCCCTTCTTAAGTGACGCCATGAGCGAATAGTGAACGCCTGCACCCGAACGCATTTCGGTGCCGTCGGCAGCGACGGAAACCGCGATGTTGGCCGGCAGGGTGGTGCCGGTATAGACGGTGGTGGGTGCGGGAGTCGGCTGGGTAGCAGAAGCTCCGGTGGTTATCATGAGTGCCGGAGTTGTGGTGGTGGTTGCGGTGGTTGTTGTAGTGGTGGTTTCAGTCGCCTTGGCAGTGGTTGTGGTGGTGGTCGTCGTGGTGGTGACGTCAGACACCGTGACATAGGTGCTGATGACGTAGCCCACGGTACCGTTGACGCTGATCTTGTACCAGGTCTTGCCGTCGGAATCCGTGCCGGTTCCCTGAATAAGGTAGACGGCGTTCTGCTTGACGGTGGTCACCTTGGCGGTGTTGGTTCCGGCACCCTTGCGCACGTTGACAATGTCGCCGGTGACCTTCAGCTGACGCTGGACGGCAGCGGTGGTCGTGGAGGATGCCCCATTGGTGGAAGCGGTGGTGCTTCCGGTTTCAGCCACCTTGACATAGGTGCTGATTATGTAGCCGGTGGTGTTGTTGATGCTGATTTTATACCACACCTTGCCGTCACTGCCCTTGGTGCTGCCCATGACCTTGTAGCTTGCACCCTTCTTGACGGTGGTTATGTAGTCATAGGAGGTTCCGGCGCCCTTGCGCACATAGACGGTGGTTCCGGTGACGGTCAGAGTCTGTGTGGAGCTTGAGGTGGTGGAGGCGGACACATAGGTGCTCACGATGTAGCCGGTGGAGCCGTTGACTGTGACCTTGTACCATGTGACACCTGCGGCATCCTTTGCTGTGCCCTGAGAGGTCAGCACCGTGCTCTGGGTAACGGTGGTCACCTTGGAATAGGAGGTGCCCGCACCGGAGCGGATATTGACCACGTCGCCGGTGACGGTCAGCTTGGTGACCTCCTCGGCATACGCCGTCATGGGAGCGATGAACTCCGCAGGGAAGGATGTTATCATAAGGAGCGCCGCCATAAAGAGCGCCGCCAGCTTTTTGCCGAATCTCATATCTGTTATTCCGTATCCCTTTCAAATCAAGATGTGGAAATAATTTATTCCTCCGGAAAAGGCATCAGGGCGCAGAAACGCCATTTCACGCCATTTTCACGGTGGTAATTATACATTAATATGGGAGGTCGTGTCAACCTTTTGCGCTTCACACGGTTGATATTTGATATCAAATTTACATTCCGTTTACATTTTGGACACAAATCCGGGCTGTTTCCGTGCCGTTACTCCTCTGTTTTTCTTTCAAGCAGGTAGTCGAGAGCCTCTTCGATGCAGTCAAAATGCAGCTGTGCTTCGGACGGCCGGAAGGTGCCGACCGAGATTCCCAGACCGGCAGCCCTGAACATGGGCAGATCGTTGACATGATCGCCGACAGCTATACACCGTTCCGGTATATCACCCACCATCCGGCAAAGCTCTCTCAGTCCGGCGCCCTTGTCGATGGTGTTCGGAATTATGTCAAAGCAATCGCCGTGCCGATAGACGGTCAGACCCGACTGCTCCGGCTCATGTCCGGCAATGACATCGGCAATGGGGTCAAAGAGCTCCTCACTGTGCGGGAAGCAGGTTACCATGTGCTCGTTGGGCTGAAACCACACCTGTCCGGCGAAGCGCTCCGCCAGTGACCGCTGTATGTCGGCCAGCTTCTCCTCCGCACCATCAGGACAGGGAACTTTGCCGCGAACAAGCGGAGGAAGCTCCACTCCCAGCTGTATCGCTGCACCGTTTTCGCCGATGAGCACCGGAGCTCTGAGCCCCACCTGACGCAGCATGCCGCACAGATAATAGCAAGGCTTGCCGGAACAGATGACGATGCGCTCTCCCCTGTCTTCCAGACGGTGCAGCCGGTCGGTCACCTGCGGCGACATAGGCTTACCTACCGGCGCCAGAGTGCCGTCCAGATCAAAAGCGATAATTGACATAATTTTACGATATCCTTTCTTCGCACAGTTCTGTCCGGTGCATTATATCACATCATCGGCCCCTTCGCAAGCAAGACAAAACAATCCGCGTTCCGCGCGGTATCTTTGTTGACAAATCACGAAATGTGTTCTATTATTGATATATGATTCCGCAGACCGTCGGCGGAAGAAAAGGATAATTCCGGCAGTCGTGCCGCACACGTGCCGTACAGAGGAATAAACATGGCAATTGCAAAGAAAACCATCATATCCAGAACCCTCGCTACAATACTCATACTCCTTGTCACCGTCGCCCTTTCTCTTTTTTCCTACGCTACCCTCTGGGAAAACGAGGAGGAGCACTGCTGGGAGGTGCTGGGCGACTCTGCCAAAAGCATCAGCAGGGAAATTGTTGTGCGCATGGAGGACAACTGCAGCATACTGCGGCTGGCTGCCGGTGCGCTGACATCCGGCGGAGAGCTGGGTTCCTACGAGGAAATAATCAGGCACGTCAACGAATATCTGGACATGACCATGTTCAGCCGCATAGACATAATACTTCCCGACGACACCATTCTGATGTATGACGGAAGCGTCGAAACGGGCATCGAAGGCTCCTCCTTTGATGAGCTGGTCCGCAGTGGTGAGCATCTGTCCCACCGTGTCACCGATTCCCGCACCGGACGCGAATCGGTGTACTGCAACGTACCCGTCAGACAGGGCTTTACACCCGTGGCAATACTGGTGGGTGTCATCGACTGCACCGAGCTCTCCGATTACTTCCGTCCCACCGTGTACGACGGTGAAGCCGGCTGCATGATCGTTGACCGCAACGACGGCAGCATCATAGCCGACAACGTGCTCTATGATTTCGGAAACGTATATGAGATCGGCGAAGTCAAGACTCTGGAAGGCTATGACGGCATTGACCTCATCGACGGCATCCGCAACGCCCGTTCCGGCGTTATAGCCTATGAATCCCTGCGCACGGGAGAAAACTGCTACATGTACTATACTCCCGTAGAGGACACCAGCTGGCAGCTGCTGGTGACGGTGGCAGAGGAGCTGGCCTTCTCCCGCCACACCCACATGCGCAGCGCCCTTGTCGCCACGGCTATCATTGAAAGCGCCGTCGTCGTGCTGTTCGTTATCATGAATTTCCTTTCCATCAACCAGCTTGCCAAAAGCAAGACCGAATCCGAACGGCAGCTCCACAAATCAAACACCCTTGTTGAATGCGTCACCGAGCTTTCCTCTTATTCAAACATCGACCTCGCCATTGACAACCTGCTGGGCATCATCAACCGGTATTTCGACGGCGACCGCACCTATCTGTGCGACGTGGATTACGAAAACCAGACCACCAGCAACACCTATGAATTCGCCGCCGATGGCATTTCCAGAGAGATAGACAACCTGCAGAACGTACCGCTCAGTGCCGTGCAGGCATGGCTGGACGAATTTGAGCGCACCGGCATTTTCTACATATCCAACATCGACCGCGACCTTGAGATTACCTCCAACACCTATGACATACTGTCCTCTCAGGACATCCAGAGTCTTATCGCCGTTCCGCTGATGAGAGGCAACGTCATAACCGGCTACATGGGTGTTGACAATCCCCGCAAGAATTACGAGGATCTGACTCTGATGTCGTCGGTACAGTTCTTCGTCACCGAGGCTATCGACCGCAAGTCGACTCAGGACGCGCTGACTCACATGAGCTACACCGACACTCTCACACGCCTGCACAACCGCAACCGCTTCAACCACGTGTGCGACGAATATCTGCGTCATCCCCGCAGCCGCGTGGGCGTGGCATTCTTTGACCTTGACGGTCTGAAGCAGATGAACGACAGCTTCGGACACGACGCCGGCGACCGGCTTATTGTCAGCACCGCCGACAACATCCGCAGCATGTTCAGCGGCAACTCCTACCGCATCGGCGGCGACGAATTTGCCGTCATTCTCCCCGATGTGGATGAAAAGGAGTTTGACATACAGGTGGACAGGGTCC
The DNA here is from genome assembly GCA_045604745.1 of Acutalibacteraceae bacterium. Lineage (GTDB taxonomy): Bacteria > Bacillota > Clostridia > Oscillospirales > Acutalibacteraceae > SIG598. Next base: position 6,386 of record JAZUOR010000247.1, read on the forward strand.
GCAACCTGATGAAGAAAAACGACATCAGCGTTGCCATCGGCGTTTCGTGGCACGAGCACTGCACCAACATAAAGGAGCAGCTCAAGGAGGCCGACGAGCGCATGTATGTGGAAAAAGCCGAACACCGCAGACTGCGTGCAGAGGCCGCTCAGGCCGCTGCAGATGCCGCAGAGAAATCTGCCGGAAACTGACAGATAATCACGACAGAGCCCCGTGCGTTGCGCGCGGGGCTCTGCTTTGTGCGGATAAAGCGTTTTTTTGCCGGGGCGGTTGCAATCACACCGCCGGTATGCTATCATAATCCGGAGTAAACGGGCGCTGGATATGCCCGTGTGAAAGGGCTTGTTTATGGCAGAAAACAAGGCAAAAAGAAAAGCTATGAAACCAAAGAGAAAGAAACGCACAAAATGGTACCGGCTGGACAACGCCGCCACCATCTATCCGGTAATGAGCAACCGGTCGTGGATGGCTATGTTCCGGCTGTGCGCCACTCTGACCGAGGATGTGGACAGTTCCATCCTTGAGCAGGCACTGAAGCGCACGGCAAAGCGCTTCCCCACCATGACCGTCCGCGTGCGGCACGGTTTTTTCTGGTATTATCTTGAGCATGTAGAGGGCATTCCGGAGGTCACGCTGGACGTAGCCAACCCCTGTCTGCCCATAAAGAAAAAGGAAAACAACGGTTTTCTTTTCCGCGTGCGGTATTACAGAAACCGCATCGCGCTGGAGTTTTTCCACGTGCTGACCGACGGCACGGGAGGCATGTGCTTCCTCAAGACGCTGGTGGCAGAATATCTTACCCTGCGTTACGGCGCAGATATTCCGCGTGGAGCCACCATTATGGACTGCTCTGAAAAGCCGCATCCGGAGGAGCTGGAGGACAGCTTTCCCAAATTTGCCGGCAAGGTTCCCCTTGCCCGCGGAGAATCGGCCGCCTATCATCTGCGCGGCACTGACGAGCACAAGCAGTTCCTCAACATCACCACCGGCATCATCGACTCGGCGGACATTGCCGCAAAGGCAAAGGAGCTGGGCGTGTCGGTTACCCACTATCTGTGCGCGGTGCTCATCCAGAGCATAACCAACATTCAAAGAAGTCGGAGGCCAAGCGG
>JAZUOR010000248.1:0-11487 GCA_045604745.1 Acutalibacteraceae bacterium
AAAGAGCTACACCCTGTTCAACATCACCCATGACACCACCATAAAGGTGCATTTCCAGTGGGTCGGCGATGTCAGCACCGGCGAGGAAATCCAGCAGGAAAACTTTACATGGTGCTGGATTCTGCTGGGAGCTGCAGGCGGCGTAGCAATACTCATGATAGTTCTCATAATCCTTCGCAGAAATAAGGAGGAAGAGGAAGAGGAGTATGCTGCGATTCAGCAGAGCGATGATCTGCCCGACGAATTAAAAGGATAAAAAAGCATAAACACCGGAGCCTCAGACCGAAGCCGGGCTGGAGGTTCCGGTGTTTTTTAACTGAGTTTCAGGAAGACCAAAAAAACCACGCAAACAAAGGCATATCTGTCGCATTGCACAATTGACATTCACAGGCCATAAAAGGTATAATGATGATGGTTTAGTGCCCAGTAATTCCTTGATAACAGGGGAAATTTTAGCAGCCGCCAAGTAGCGGCAGATGGAGGTTTGTATGAAGTTATTCAAGAAGAGTGTAGCTGCTTTGCTGGCTCTGCTGATGCTGGTGTCGGTTCTGCCGATGTCGGCTTTTGCAGCGAGTGAAGCTGGCGAGTACAACGGCGTTCTCGTTAATGAAGTCGGCGGTTTTGAACTGATTGTCGACGGAGACGGCGATAACGATGGAAACGTCGCCTTTGAGAGCGATGACGATCCTGACGCGACCGACACCATGGGCGCTCCCATCAGCGGTACTGCCCTCTATCCGGGCAACGGCACCGTGAATGAGGCTCTCAGATTGGACTGGGATGATGCACTCAGCATAAGTGCAACCGCACAGACTGCATCTTATACCCTGACCAAGTTCACCGAGAAGTTCGTCACCGAGGAGGACGGTTCTGTCAAAGAAGATTTAGAACCGACTGTCGTCAAGGAAGAAAAGATCTCCATGTGGGATGGAGAGCCGATCAATGTCCTTGTTGTGTATCCTGACCTCTACATGTATAAGAAGAATGCGGTAGATGCCAACGAGTCCACCAATCCGTCGGTTTACAACACCACAAAACTGATTAATGTTCTGCCGGCAGGTACGGAAATATGCGACAACAGTGGCAAGACGGTTGCCACTACTGTTGGCACAGAAGGTACAGACAGCGGCGGATATCCGATCGTTACTTTCTCGACGAAGGACGATAGCATCGATGCCAATAAGATAATGATCAATGTTGGTGACATTTTTGAAATCTGGACCAGCGTTGTTGCTGAAGGCAGCACCACAAAGTACTATCTTGGCTCTGCCTCCAACGGATATCTGAGTTCTGACAATGCTTATTATGTTGATAATGAGCTGATTAAAGAAAGTCTTGGCAAGGGTCTTTTCAACATTAAAACTCTGCCTCTCAAGGACAAGATCAATGTCCATGACGAGACCTTCAACGACAACTACAACGAATATCTTGACGGAAGCTACGATGTCATATTCTTCGGAACATGGGATCAGAATGGTTCTGCAAATGTCGATAGTGGCAGCTTTGCAGGAACCTCCCCTGCTCTTTCTGCTGCTCAGTACAACGGAGACCTGAGCAAGTCGGCTGCAGAAGCTCTGCACAATTACATTAAAGATGGCTACGGCGTTCTGTTCGGTCATGACACTGTTGCTGACGCAAGCAACCTTAAGCACGGTAACTTCATGTCCTTCTATGAGGAACTGGGCATTGGCTTTGCCGGCGGCGGCGGCACAAGACAGAATAAGGTAAATGTAAAGGAAGGTCTCCTTACCACGTTCCCCTATACTATCGAGGGTAAGCTGACAGTTCCTTATACTCACACTGTCGGTCAGGTCTATGACAGCAAGCAGACTGCACTGGATGCTACTGTATGGATGACCTTTGACGGTGGCAATCACACAGCCACAGGCACAGTGACCAACGGTGTCAGTATAGGCTCCGATTCTGTTTATGAAGCGGGCAGCTCCGGCAAGGAAATTTCCAACACCAGCGGCTCCACCACAATCGGCTGCGATGCATATCTTCTTTCCAACAAAAATGTGGCTATGATCCAGACCGGCCACAGCGAGGGCAGCGCCACTGTTAACGAGATCCAGGTTCTTGCAAACACCCTGTTCTTCCTCAAGCAGAAGAGCCTGACCTCCTACGCACTTGACGGCGGCTTCACCGATGAGGCTGCTCCGTACGTTGTTGAAAGCGAAGACATGGAAGCAAATCCCGCGGAGTACATTGAGCTGAAGGATCTCATTCCCGAAGGCTCTCTTGCGCTGATTGAAGAAGCAGAGAAGAATGGCGAAGCTGTTCCTGCTCAGAAGTTTACTGCAACCATCACCTTTGCAGGTGAAGATGTCGGTACTCCTTACAAGTATCAGGTAACTGCCGCTGAAAAGGATGCTGCTACCAAACAAGAGGTCATCACCAAATCCAATACTCTGGAAGCAATTGCTCTGTCCGAGGTCAAGGGCTATATTATTAAGGTCAATGGATCTGCTGCAGAGTGCAAGGATGACATGCTTAACGAGAGCAAAGCCACTGATACCAATGGCCGCAGCTACTATAAAGTAACAAGCACAACCGGTGAATACACCACCCCGCAGCTGGATGCTGATGGTGAGCATTACATCCACATTGTACCTGTTGACAACGCTAACAACCCCGGCAATGAGGTCATCGTTCCTCTGAAGCTGGCTGACATCTATCCCGTTCCGAAGGTTGACACCGAGATCGAAGCAGTGATTCCCGAAACCGACAAAGAAGACGGAATTGACGAGGATTCCCGCGTTGATGACAAAGACGGCGACGGTGAAAATGAGACCTATTATTATCCCCACAACTACACCGACAAAGACGACGAGCTCTTCTTTGATGAGGACAACAATGGCGTATCCGACGGTGAGCCCGTGCAGGATGAGAAAATCACTGTAGATGTTACGGCTACCGTTGATGCTCTTTCCAGAGACGATGTTGTCGGCGTAATTACTGTTACAAAGTGGGATAACGACAATATTGGCGAAGTTGCCCAGCGCGAATACAGTGCTGAGGATCTTGGTCTTGAAGACATCGTTCCCGACGAGCTCAAGTACGGTGTTGCCTTTGAAGCAAAGACCGAAATCGATATCGATGATATTTACGTCAAAGAACTGGGCGACTACGAAGAAGACGGCAACTACACCGTCACAGTGACCTGGTACGAGAAGGACAAGGATAACAAACCCATTACTGACAAAGTTGTTGCTGTTGACGATTACGACTTCGTCATCGTTCAGCCCGACTATGAAGTCGAGCAGAACTTCCTCGTCAAGGACGAGGACGGCGAGGCTGTTGAGAAGACCGATATCTCGTATGTCAAGTATGGCGACAAACCCGAAACCCCTGATGCATTCAAGGAACTGGTCAAGACCGACGACGGCGCATATTTCTTTGATTATTGGGAAATGATCGACGGTAAGGACAACATTGATCGCATTACCGAAGATTCCGTCATCGAAGCAAACTACAACTTCCACACCAACGGAACCGCTCCTGAAATGCCTGAGAAGCCTGAGGAGCCCGAAGAAGAGAAGGAAGTAGAGCTTGAGCGTCTCGGCGGCGAAGACAGAATCGAGACCGCTATCAAGATCAGCCAGGAAGGCTGGGATAAGTCCAAGGTTGTTATTCTTGCAACTGCCAACCAGTTCCCCGATGCCATGGCAGGTGTTCCCCTTGCCAAGGCTGTTGACGCTCCCATCCTGCTGACCTACAACGGCAGCAGCCTGGAAGTCGAAGTCAAGGCTGAGATTGCACGTCTGAGCCCCGAAAAGGTATACATCCTGGGTCAGACTGACGCTGTCAACGCCAATATCGAAAAAGAACTCAAGGCACTTTACAACGTAGAGCGCGTCGGCGGCAAGGACCGTTTCGGTACTGCTGTTCAGATCGCCTGCGAAATGGAAGAGGTCTACGGCGAGAAGCCCGATGCAGTCTACTTCGTCCGTTCCGACCTGTTCCCCGATGCTCTGTCGGTCAGCCCCGTTGCTGCCATTGAGCACAACCCCATCCTCTATGTTGCCCCCAACGGAACTGTTGAGGCAATGACCGTTGCTTACAGCAAGACCATCGGCACCGAGGCCACCATCATCGGCGGTCCCGACGCTGTCAATGCCACTGCTGAAAACAACATCAAGGCTCTGTACAAGTCTGTTGACAGAATCTACGGCAGCGACCGTTATGCTACCTCTGTTGAGGTCTGCACCGCCAAGGAGAAGCTGTTCACCGGCGACTTCACCTGCCTGGCAACCGGCAAGAAGTTCCCCGATGCTCTCACCGGTGGTTCTTTCGCAGCCAAGCACAACAGCCCCGTCCTGCTGGTCAACGGTTCTGTCTCTCCCGAACTTGCCATCTATCTCGCAAACCGTCCCATCACCAAGCTTTATGTCTTCGGCGGTGAGCTGGCTGTTTCCGAGGAGATCGCTCAGACTGCTCTGGAGTACTGCAGATACAAGTACTATTGAGTTCTGATCCGGCAAACGGAATAGTGTAAAACCATAATAACCGGCGTGAGGTTCGCATGAACCTCACGCCGGTTTGACGTTATATCGGATGCAGTCGCTGAAAACCGGTCTTATCACTGAAACGTGACAAAATGGAATATGTCATCAGCAATGTTATAGGAAAAGCGAATATTTGCACGCAGGTTCCATGCTGACGGTCAAAAGCAGTTCAGTCTGCGCATATACTTGACCACCATCAAGTTTAGCGGAGGTAATCACATGGACACCTACAGGATTTTCGGCAGAAAGCAGCTGCTGTCGCTGACGCTGTGCGCAGCTCTATTAGCCGCTACGCTTATTACCGTTACCGGCGGAGCAGCTTCTCTGACTGCATCCACAGAAACCCGCCTGCTGCCAATCTATGCAGTGGGCAGGGAAGAGGACGACAAAACGATCAGTATTTCATTTGATGCTGCATGTGCCGCAGGTTGAGTGCGGAAAACACAAACGGCATCACAATCAGGGGAACTGGCTGTTTGCGCTTTTATAGGGCGCAGCTCGAATGCGCAATAAATTCATAAACAATTAGCCTCGGTATCTGAAAACCGCAACAGCCTAACATTCCAATCTGCACCGATCATATCTGAGTTTGTAAAGCAAACAAGCGAACCGCTCGGCAAAACAGTTTACCGGGCGGTTCGCTTTTGCATTAGATTAAGTCAGCCAATCATCTTCCGTTGATATCAAAAAAGGATTTTGTTGCACTTGTATGAGAGTAGTTTATATTATTGATTGAGAAAAACTATTACCGTCGAGAACCTACATTAACAGCAACGAGCTACTCCGTAGAAACAACAGTGTTCTCTATTGTCTACGTGATCTCAAAACTGATTGTTCTTCTCCCGTTCCTACATAAAGCTATATAACACTCTGGTCTAAAAGGAAGTCAATCACGCCAATGTTCAGCACGCCGTTATCATCGTACCAGCGTTTGCGAATGTCGTGCCTGACAATGATCTTCGGGAATGAATCTCCGGTAAGTGCAAATGGTCTGTTTTCGGTTTCTGCCTTTGCTTCATCGTGCAAAGCGTAAGCGGATTGAATATAGACTCTCTTTCCGCCTATGCTTGCAACAAAATCAATTTCTCTCGGCACTGCCACGGTGCGGCCTTTGCTGTCCTTGTCGTTGCCATAAACTATTCCCACATCAACCGCACAGCCTCGGATAATAAGGTCGTTGTAAATGATGTTCTCCATTATGTGGGTCATTTCCTGCTGGCGAAAACCGATTCGTGCGTTGCGAAGACCGACATCTTCGCAATAATACTTGTTCGGGTAGTCAAAGTAATTCTTGCCCTTGACGTCCCAGCGCTTACACTCGCTGAACAGGAAAGCGTCTGCAAGATGAGCCATATAGCTCTTGACGGTATTCTGTGCAACGGTATCTTCTCCGCTGAGCTTCTGCTTGGTATTCAGAGTGTTTGCAATATTGGTCGGGTTGGTAAGCGAGCCGACAGAAGAGCACAGCAGGTCGAGAATGGAATCCAGAACATCCTCACGCTTGATTTTCTTGCGCTCTACGATATCCCTCAGATATACCTCGGAGAACAGCGACTGCAGATATGACATCTTGGCTGTATCGGTTGGTCGGGAAAGAATAAGCGGCATACCGCCAAAGAACGCATAGTTATCAAAAGCTTCGTACTTATCGCCGCCAACAGCGGAATAGTATTCGGCAAAGCTCAAAGGATGCACCCGGATTTCATCGCTTCGCCCTCTGAACTCGGTAAGAATATCAGTGGACAGCATCCGAGAGTTACTTCCGGTTACATATATGTCGAGATTAGAGAGAGAACGCAGGTCATTAAGTGCATCGTAGAAGGTGATGTTCCTGCCGTCCTTGTTATAGGGGTTGGGTACTTCATCGGACATCTGGATTTCATCGATGAAAAGGTAATACTGCTCGCTCTTTCTTTCAGCTCTCTCTCGCACATATTCAGCAAGCACAAGGGGATTGCGATACTTGATATCCCTTGCAAGATCAAGCTCAATGGATATAATCTGCCCCTCAGCTACACCCTTGCCAAGCAGATACTTGCGGAACAGGGTGTTGAGAAGATAAGACTTGCCGCAGCGGCGGATGCCGGTAATTACCTTTACCTGGCCGTCCCACATAAAAGAAATCAGCTGATTCAGATATCTATCGCGTTTAATTTCCATAATTGTATCCTCATTGAAAACTTCGTTGATATATCATATAACTTTTCAATTAGAATTATGCCTTAAAATAAAGAGAAAATCAAGAGGAGAGTAGTAAAAATCAAAACTTATAGGCCTTTTGCATCATTTATTCATTTCAGCGGAAATCCGACGATCAGAGTTCTGCTGCCGGCACTACGGAATATTCAAAGCCTTTGTACCGTAGAATTGCCTGAGGTGATTAATAAAGTGAACAGCACAGAGAATACAATTATTGTGCCGGACAAAAGCAGCACAGCATACACCGTAGAAAGAATATATCTTGGGAAATACTCTGCAAAGGAAGCCATACAAAGAATTATCCGCACAAAAATCGAGCAGGCGTGCTGCCGCCCGTGCAGCACACAGATAAAATCAGTTAACTTCTTGACAGATTGGAGCGGATCATTGTGAAAAAAACAAAAAACGATAAGTTGTTCTATGCCGGGATTTACCTCCGATTATCCCGCGAGGACGGAGACAAAAACGAGAGCGACAGTATTCAGAACCAACGCGGACTGACCATGTCATATATCGCAAACAACGACACCATTGTGATGGTTGAGGAATATGTTGACGACGGCTATTCGGGAACCAATTTCGAGCGTCCCGGGTTCAGGAAAATGATTGCGGACATCAAAGAAGGGCACATTAACTGTGTTGTGGTAAAAGATCTCTCGCGTTTTGGCAGGGAATATATTGAAGCCGGTCGATACCTTGAGCAGATGTTTGTGGACTATGGCGTTCGCTTTATTGCTGTTAATGACAATGTTGACAGCCTTAACGGAGAATACGACATTATTGTTCCAATCAAGAATCTTTTCAACGCTCAGTATGCCCTCGATATATCGAAGAAAGTGCAGTCTGCCTTTAAGGTCAAACAGCGCAGCGGTGAGTTTGTGGGAGCCTTTGCCAGCTATGGATACAAAAAATCCGAAACCGACCGGCATTGCCTGCTCGTTGATGACTATGCAGCAGCCGTTGTCCGCCGAATATTTGATATGTACTTAAGCGGCATGGGAAAAAACGCCATTGCAAAGAAGCTCAACGAAGATGGCGTGTTATGTCCGTCAGCATATAAAAAAATGTCCGGTATGAACTACACAAACGGCAATCGTCTTGAGCGAACAACATATTGGACCTATTCCTCCGTGTGCCGAATCCTTGAAAACCAGATGTATATCGGAAATATGGTGCAGGGTAAAACCAGACGACGCATGAAAGGCAAAGCTAAATTGATTGATGAAAGCGAATGGATAATCGTCAAAGGAACTCATGAACCAATAATCAGCATCGAAAAATGGGAACGGACGCAGGCTCTCTTATCAAAAGAAGCAAAATCACCCAACTTCAATCAAAATGTCAGTCCTTTTGCCGGGTTTCTAAAGTGCGGAGATTGCGGCAGAGCGATGTGCAAAAAGACTCACAACGGAAAAATGTGGTATTCCTGCGGATCTTACACCCGCTATGGCAATCGTATATGCAGTTCGCACTATGTATCGTTTGATACAATCAATTCAATTCTTCTTGATGACATAAAAAAGATCATCAAGTCAATAGACAACCTTACGGACATGATAAACGAGCAACCTTTTCCCTCTCATCTTTTTGACTATTACGAAAGCGAACGGATGAGGTTTCGTGCCGAGCTTGACAAAGTATCAGACAACAAACTATCTCTTTACGGCGACTACCGTGACCAGCTCATTTCAAGGGAAGAATACATTCAATTAAGAACGCAGTATACAGAGCGAGAGACCCTGCTTGAGAACAAACTCGCAACTCTAGATGAGTCAAAAATTGAGCGAGCATCATCAATTGCCGAAATCCCCTGGATAAAGCGTCTGCTCGAATGTCGTGATGTGCAAAGTCTGGATCGGGAAATGCTCGTTGATCTTGTCAATATGATATACGTATTTGACGACAGGCGGATTCGAATCGTATATAATTTTGACGATGAACTCTCTTCTCTGCTTGAAAGTAACAATCGGGCTTTTACTGCCTGATTTTTTTGTAAAATGCGTATCCTCGTTCCTTTGTTACCCTGGGGCAACGAGGACACTCAGACCCTGATAGATATCCTTGGGAAATACAATGTTAAAGCCACGTTTTTTCTCGTGGGCGAGTGGGTGGAAAAATTTCCGGAGTCAGTCAAAGCGCTCAGTGACGCAGGACACGAGATAATGAACCATTCAGACAGCCACCCGCATATGTCAAAGCTGTCACGGGAACAGATGAAACAGGAGATAGAGGCGTGCAATGACCGCATAGAAGCCATAACCGGTGTGCGGCCAACGCTTTTTCGTGCGCCATACGGAGAATACTGCGACGGGTTGATAGAGGTTCTGGATGAACTGGGGATGTACTGTATACAATGGGATGTTGACTCGCTGGACTGGAAGGATATATCATCGCAGGAAATATGCCGGCGGGTGTGTTCAAATGTGGTACCGGGTTCAATATGTCTCTTCCACAACGCTGCGAAGAACACTCCTGCTGCGCTTCCGTCGCTGATAGAGCAGCTGCAGGAGGCCGGGTACAGGTTTGTTCCCATATCTGAAAACATTTACAAGGATGACTATCAGATAGACCATACGGGAAGACAGTGGAAAGAAGCCGCCGCAGAGGCGTCCTGATATGCCAAAACGGAATGCGATGTCACGATATATGACCAAAAGTGTCAATATTTGTCCTGAATTATCCATAACATGACAAAAAATGCGCTCATCATCTTGTTCTAAGCCGGGTAGTGTGGTAAAATATCCTCGAACTGATACAAAAACCAAAGAGGGACGTGATGCTTTGCAGCCGATGCCGTCGCAGAAGCTGCGAAGACATTGTCAGCTGTCCTGTTTGTGAATGGTATTAGGAGGATAGATCATGACTTTTTCTGAAAAACTGACTTTTCTGCTCAACCTGAGCGGTTCTACCAACGCTGAGCTTGCCAGAGCGGCAAATATTGATCCGTCTCAGGTCAGCCGGCTTAAAAACGGAACAAGAAACACACCCAAGCGGGTGCACACCGTCGAGCTTATGGCAAAGTTTTTTGCCGAAAGATGTACCAGCGACTATCAGCGGTCGGCACTCGCCGAGACCATCGGGGAAAACAGCCTTCTGCAGGACAGAAGTGAGGCGCACACCGCTGACACCATGTGCAGGTGGCTGCGCTCAAAGCATTCCGATTCCAGCACGCGTCTGGACAACTTTATGCGCAGCTTCGAAGGCTATGACGGTCATCTGCGCTACAGCGATCAGACGTACGGAAACTCCGCACCCGGCAGCCTGATGAACGAGTGTACGATCAATGTCTACCACGGCAACGATGGTCGCAGGGCAGCGGTTTCCGATTGTCTGGACAATCTGGCTAAATACGGTGAACCGTGCGAAGTGCTGCTTGTCAGTGACGAAAACACCGACTGGATTACGCAGGAGCGTGACTACAGCAAAATGCTTGCCGGCAAAATGCTGAAACTGGTGGAAAAAGGCTTTACCCTGCGAAGGATAGTATCCTCTTTCCGCGACTCGGCGTCAGCCATCGAGTCGCTGGAACGCTGGATGCCGGTTTATATGACCGGAGCGATGGCTTCGTTTTACTACCCCAGACTGCGTGACGGCATATTCAGGCACCTGATGATAATTGCTCAGGGAAACTTCACACTGACCTCCACGGCTATCGGTGACCAGCATGAGTGCGGAACCACTTACGTCTGCTTTGATGAGCGTTCCATTGAGGGAGACCGGAGAATATTTGCAAACTATCTGGAAAAGTGCGTTCCCCTTATTGAGACCCATGTTTACCATCGCGATCCGGTGCGTTTTTCCGAAGAGCTGCTCCGCTTCCACGATATTGCGGTGGGAGGCATGAGCAAATGGATGGGCATGTCCTGCACTTCTCTGCCTGCTGCCATAATCAATGAAATGGAGCAGATGTTTACCGACTCGGAGTACAGACAGATCATCAACGTGCTTCGTACAATACAAGGAACCTTCGAAAACAACCTTGCCAATGACATACGGTATATAGAGATTATCCGTCTGCACACAGCTCAGCAGGTGCTCAACGGAGAGGCGCAGATGTCGCCGTCGCTGCTGCTGCCCAACGGCACACGCAGCTATTCCGCAGGTGAATACCGTCTGCATCTGATGCGCATACTGTCGCTTCTGGAAAAGTATCCCAATTACTTCGTGATAGTGGACGAGGGAGATATGCCCGACTGCGAGCTGCACGTAAAGGAAGAAAAAGCGGCGCTTCTGGTTCGAACCTCACTGCCCTTCACCATCTTCAATGTTACCGAGAGCAACACCATTTCGGCCTGCAGTGAGTATTGCATGATGTCTGCCACGCTTTACGGCTCGTCGCTGGTTATTCAGCGCAGACATGCCATCGAAAAGATACACGCGCTGTATGATGAGTTGGGATGAGGTTTCTGAGCTGAAAACAGAATACGGCCAACAACAAAAAAGGCTGCTGCGATTTTGTCGCAGCAGCCTTTTGAGCATATTCAGGGCTGGGAGGTATTCTCTTTGCCTGAGGAGTTCAGTATACGGGTGAAGATCGACGGCCACAGCAGGATGACCCAAAGGATGACAATTCCGTACCGCAGGGCATCGAATATCAGTGACTGGCTGTCTATGAGGGCAAAGACTGCCTTAAGACCGGATTTCAGGGCAATGGTAACGGACAGCCCGACCGCAAGCTTGAAAACCTGCTGCCAGATGGACCCGGTTCTGGTGGAGAAGCGTATCCAGCGCTGTTCAACAGGACAGCCGACGGCGAAGCCGACAGCGGCACCGAGCAATT
>JAZUOR010000249.1:0-2699 GCA_045604745.1 Acutalibacteraceae bacterium
AAACAGCGCAGGCGAGCTCGCGACTCCCGCGTGAACTTTCTTAATATAATTGACCAATGTTATCATCCGTAGGAAAAGGAGGCAGCACTATGAGTCAGATAATATGCTTTCACAATCCCGACGAGCCTAATGGTTACCTGAGCAACTGGTTCCTTTCGGAATTTACCAAAGACGGGATCAGGTACTCGTCCATGGAGCAGTACATGATGTATCATAAGGCACTTGTGTTTGGCGACAGCGATGCTGCAAAAAAGATACTTGCAGCCGACGACGTTGCAGAAATCAAGGCTCTGGGACGCGGCGTAAAGAACTATGAGGATACCGTCTGGAACGGCATGCGCCAGATAATCGTGTATGAAGGACTGCTGGAAAAATTCCGCCAGAACAGCGAGCTGAAAACTCTGCTCGTTTCCACAGGTGAAAAGACACTGGCAGAATGTGCCGTGCAGGACAGAGTGTGGGGAATAGGTCTGTCCATGACCGACGAGCGCAGAGAAGACATGGCTCAGTGGAAAGGACAGAATCTGCTGGGGTTTGCGCTGATGCAGGTGAGAAAGAGGTTAAATATGGAATGAAGGCTTGCGTGGCCTGAATAATGTTCTTTTATTATTGTGATAGGTAGGCGAATATTTCCATCACTGATCAAAAAAAGGAACGGAAGCACAAGCTCCTGTTCCTTTTTGCGTTATAGCAGATTATATCACAGTCTGCGAATGACCTTTGCCGGGTTTCCTACTATTACGACATTATCGCCGAATGATCTGGTTACGACCGAACCGGAGCCTACGACCACGTTGTTGCCCAGTGTTACACCGGGGTTAATGACCGAATTTCCACCTATCCAGCAGTTGTCGCCGATGGTTATCGGCTTTCCGTATTCAAGACCGAGATACCTCTCCTCGGCGCGGATGGGATGGGTTGCGGTGTATATGCCCACGTTCGGGGCAAGGAAACAGTTTTTGCCTATGCGCACAGGGCAGACATCAAGAATAACGCACCCGAAGTTGGCGTAAAAATTATCGCCGACATGAATGTTTTTTCCGTAGTCGCAGTGAAAATCCTGCTCCACATGTATCGTTCCCTCTACCGTTCCGAAAAGCTCCTTCAGAATACGCACACGCTCCTCAAGATTCTCAGGACGGGTATGGTTGTAGTCGTACAGCAGCCCGACAGCCCACATATGCAGCGCGGCTATTTCCTCGTCAGACGGTCGGTAAAGCTCTCCGGCGAGCATTTTTTCCATTTCGGTCATGGTGGTACCTCCGATATTAGGGTGTATTGGTTGTATTCTATCACAGACAGCCGCGCAGCGCAATCGCAGTAAAAAACTGTTAAAGAATCGTTTTCGGAAGTGTCACAATACCCGGTGCCGGAGAATATATAATGTGAACCACACGATCAAAGGCAATGCTATTATTCGGAGGTTTGCAAGCGTGAATACTGCTGTTATCTTTGACCTTGACGGCACCATGTGGGACTCTACCGGTTGCGCCTGCGCTATCTGGAACAGAGTTTTTGAAAAGCGCGGTGACATTGGTTTTGAAATGACAAAGGAAAAAGCAGAGAGCCTGATGGGAAAGACCATGGAAGAGATCGGGGTATTGCTGTTCCCGGATGCTCCGGAGGTTCGCAGAAAAGAAATCGTCGATGAGTTCGGAGAGGAAGAGGTGGAATACCTTAAGGAAAACGGCGCGATTCTGTATGATGGACTGGAAGACACCCTGCGGATGTTAATCGGGAACCATGAGCTTTACATAGTGAGCAACTGTCAGGACGGATATGTTCCGGCCTTTTTGCAGGCGCACAGGCTGGGCGGGTATTTTATAGACATAGAAATGTCCGGAAGAACAGGCCTTGACAAAGGCAGCAACATCAGGCTCATAATGGAAAGGAACGACATCCGCAGAGCTGTTTACGTCGGCGATACGGAAGGCGACGAAAGGGCGGCGCGTGCTGCCGGAGTGCCGTTCATATATGCAGAATACGGATTTGGCAAAGCAGTCAGCCCTGACGCAGTTATTTCAAGGATAACCGAACTGCCTGATTGCATTAAGAAATTTAATACCGAAGAATAAATAATGAAAGAAAGCTCGCAGCCGGATGGCGTGCGAGCTTTCTGCGGTATTATGAGTTGTGTTCGGGTCTTACTGCTTCTTTGTTTCCGGAGCTTTCTGTGCCGGCTCGGACGGTGCAGCCGGAGCGGTCTGGACTGCGGCAGGAGCGGCTTTATCCTCAATAGGAGTGCCAAGATATTCGGGCATATTCAGACCGGCCATTCTGAAGGTGTCGCTGAGAGGAGGAATGGCATTCATCAGACCGCTGAGAAAACCGGCAGTAGAGGTCTGACCATCGGCATTCTTGCCGCTGTCCCATACAGTGACCTTGTCGATCTTGACGTTCTTGATGGCCTCGACCTGAGTCTTGACCAGCTCTTCGATCTTGTCGGCGATGATGAGCTGAACAGCGCTCTGGGGATCGCCGCCGGCAGCGCGTACGATTTCGGCAAGACCGCTGGCCTGCTTGGTCAGAATTTCCTGCATACCTTCGGCCTGTGCCTGCATCTTGGCGAGAATAGCGTCAGCCTCACCCTTTGCCTTGCGGCGGGCAACCTCTGCTGCGGCCTCGGCTTCGATCTCAAGGCGCTGCTTGTCGATTTCGGCCTTGACCAGAACATCAGCCTTCTGAGTGGCCAGTTCTCT
>JAZUOR010000250.1:0-23209 GCA_045604745.1 Acutalibacteraceae bacterium
ACATGCCCGCGGCGGCGTGCTGTTCATCGACGAGGCCTACTCTCTTCTGGACGATAAGGAGGGCATGTACGGCGACGAAGCCATCAACACCATCGTGCAGGAGATGGAAAACAACAGGGAGGATGTCGTGGTCATCTTTGCCGGCTATCCCGACAAGATGGAGGCCTTTCTGCAGCGCAATCCCGGTCTGCGTTCGCGAATAGCCTTCCATGTGCCCTTTGACGACTACAGCCCCGATCAGCTGTGCGACATTGCCGCGTTCATGGCAGCCGAGCAGGGGCTGGTATATTCGCAGGATGTGCGCCTCAGACTGCACGATATCTTTGAGAATGCGGCACAGACGGAGGACTTCGGCAACGGACGCTTTGTGCGCAACATCATCGAACAGGCGCGCATGGAGCAGGCCGGCCGGCTGGTACGCATGAAGTGCGACGAGGTTACAGTTGGCGACATTGCCACCCTGCTGCCGGAGGATATCGTGCTGCCGCCGGCACTGAATGGGGAAAGACCACAGCGCACACTGGGCTTTTAAACAATTCCGGTGCCGAAATTTTGTCATGCAGATGCAGCGGCGGTGGTTGCAGCCGCCGCTGCACACTGCTAAAATAAAAGTATCGTATTATACTGGTTCCAAACATAAGGAATGCTTCAGGAATCCGGATGGGAGACCATGCTTTCGGCCAATGGGTCAGATTTTTGCCGGATATCTTCTGTTCAATCGGTTTTAACCGCGGAGGTGACTGAAAATGTATACCGCACAGCCCAAAAAGCTGCTTATAATGAATATTCTCGACATCCTGCGCCGCTACTCGGACGCAAAGCACTGTCTGAGCCAGAAGGATATCATCGGGATACTTGACAGGGAATACGGCATGAAGGCTGATCGCAAATCGGTCAGCCGGAATCTTACCGACCTGATGGATGCCGGCTACAGCATCAACTACAGCCAGACCGTCCGGATGATGCCCAACAAAGTGACCGGTGAGCCGGAGGAAAACATCATGCTCTCCGATTTCTACCTCGACCGGGATTTCACCGACAGCGAGCTGCGTCTGCTCATCGACAGCCTGCTTTTTTCCAAGCACATTCCGTACAGCCAGTGCGAAGAGCTGGTGAAAAAGCTTGAGGGACTGTCCAATGTGTACTTTCAGGCACGGATAAAGCACATCCGCACCATGCCCGAAAGCGAGCAGCAGAACAAGCAGCTGTTCTACACCATCGAGCTGCTTGACGAGGCTATCAGTGCGGAAAGCAAGGTGGCCTTCAAATATTGCAGCTACGGTACCGACCGCCAGCTCCACCCGAAAAAAGCGGCGGACGGCTCGGACAAGATATACACGGTCAGCCCCTATCAGATCGCCGCAGCCAACGGAAGATATTATCTCATCTGCAACTGTGACGGTCACGACAATATAGCTCATTTCCGGCTTGACCGCATTATGGACATCGAGGTAATCAACGTGCCTGCCCGTCAGGCAGCCACCATTGAGGAGGCGAAAAACGGCTTTGACCTGCCCCGCCACATGGCAGAGCATATCTATATGTTCTCCGGCGGGAGCGGCATCGCCACCTTCCGCGCCAAAAAGCAGGTGCTCAACGACGTAATCGACTGGCTGGGCAGCGGCATTGAAATCATCAGCCAGACCGATGATGATTTCACCGCACGGGTGCGCATCAATTACGAAGCCATGCGCTGCTGGGCTCTGCAGTATTCCCGTCAGGTGCGCGTGCTGTCGCCCAGAAGCCTTGTGGAGCAGATAAAGGCCGACCTGCGCAGTGCCATGGATAATTATTCCGATTGAATATAAAAACGGAGGGACCCATCATGCTTGAACGAATACTGTTTGCGCCGGGAGCCAATGCAGCCGCGCTGCTGCGTTCGCTTGCCCTGCACGGAGTGAACACCATTGCTCTCAGAGTGGTCGGCAGCGTGGAGCTGGCACAGCTGGCTCTCATGCGGAGCGGCATAGCGGACGACCGCCTGTTTTTCACACGCAGCGACGAGGCCGGAGTGATATATCAGGTGACAGGACAGGCAGCTGCCGACAAACGCGACAGCCTGTCCTTTGAGCAGTGTCAGGACATAGCCGATGCGCTCCGGTCGCTGCGTCATCTCATTACGGAGAACGAAGAGCAGAATGTTGCTGCCGGGCTGGCAAAGGGCACCTTCAGGGAGAAGAACGGCATGCTGGCTGACGTGTATGATAAATACAGAAACGCCATGCAGAACAGCAAGGGCATTCTTGAACTGAGCTGTGATGATGACGTGGTCGTTGAAGACACGGTAATGCTTGTCCGCAGGGCGGCAGAGCAGGCATCGCCCGTTGACGCAGAGTTTCTGACTCTGGAGGAATTTCCTCTCTCGCCGCTGGAAAGAACGCTGCTTGACAAGGTGTCGGGAGGTACCTTCCGCACGCTTTCGCTGCCGGAGCTTTACGGAAAGGAGCCGGTGTCTCCCGCCGTGGAAAGCGTCACCTCAGCCTACGGCAGCACCAACGAGGTGGAGGATATCATCGGGCAGATATACGAACAGAAGCTGCCTCTGGACAGCTGCACTGTAGCCGTGACCGACACAAAAGCCTACTCGCAGCTGTTCTACGACTACGCCCTGCGCTGCAATATTCCGGTGACCTTCGGCTGCGGAGTGCCCATCATAAATTCAAATCCGGCAAGACTGCTCATGCTCTATATTGAGTGGGCGACCTACGGCGGCAGAGGGATCGAGGCCCTGCGCAGCATGATAATGTCCGACGCCTGCGACCACAGAAAAATTGCCGCGTATCTGGAAGAAAATGTACCGGGCTTCGGCAGGCTTGACGATGTGATCGAGCTGACCGGCTCCCTGCGGCTGGGCGGAGAGCCTGAGGAAAACGAACAGCGCGCTGAACGTCTGCGTGAAATATACAAAGCCATCAGTGATGACGAAGAGCGTGCCGGACGGGAAAGACTGCTCGACAGCGCGGCTCTTCTCGGACACCTGCTGTCAGGCGGACCGCAGAGCTTCTGTGCGGACTTTTCTTTGGTGCGCAGCGGACTGCCGGGGCGGGTCGATCTTGCCGCACGTCCGGTCATCAGCAGCGGCCTTACCTCGGTCGTGTGTGCCGGGGATATTCTTGACTCGGCAGGCATGCTGCTGCGCCGCTCGGTGTGCAGGGAAAACAGCTGCGCCGGACATCTGCACATAACCGGCATTGCCGGGGCACTTTCATCTCTTGGGGAAAACCTGTTTGTCGCCGGCCTTTCGGCGGACATGTTCCCCGGCAGACCGGTGGAAAACTACCTGCTGCTGGACGACGATTACCGGTGCTTCACCGACGACAGCTGTGCACCCACGTCGGACAGGATTGCAGCAGCCCGAAAGAAGAACCTCACCGACCTTGTGTCGCTGGCAGGCGCGCTTGGTGTTCCGGTAAGGCTGTCCTGTCCGGATTACAGCCTTACCGGTCTCAATGAGGAAAATCCGTCGTCGGTGATCTATGAGCTGGATCCCGGCGAAAAGGCGGAAAAACGAAACGCAGGGTATTTTGCTCATGTCTGCTCGGTTTCATCCCTTGTCGGTACAGAGTATCTGGAGGGGCGCAGAACCGAGGAACAGCAGGTGCCCGACGAGAACCCTGCTGACATCACCATCGGCTGGCGGCTGTCGCCAACAGCCATAGAGAAATTCGTCCGGTGTGCGCGCATGTTCTATCTTAATGTCGTCCTCGGACTGAAGGATCGTGAGGAAGACGATCAGGACGAAATACTTCCGGCAGCCGCACAGGGAACCTTCATCCATGAGCTGATGGAGATGTTCGTCGGCGGTCAGCCGGATTACAGCGATTACACTGCGAAAGCCGGAAAGCTCTTTGACGATTACCTTGCGGGGAGAGTTCCCCTGCCGGGCTCGGAGGACAGAGTGAAGGCGGCAAGGGAAGAATTCCTGGCCATCGCCGAAAAGGCATATTATTTCCCGAAGAACACTGTCACCGCCGCAGAAAAGCAGCTGGAGGGAACCATCGGCGGTCTTGCTGTCGGGGGCATTGCGGACGGCATTGAGCGGCTGCCCGACGGCGGAAACATCGTGGTGGATTACAAGACCGGACACAAGGTCAGGCAGACAGACGGCGATGTGAAAAGCTGCATCCAGACCATGCTGTACGCCCGCCTGCTGGAGCAGAGCGGCACTCCGGTCACCCGCTGTGAATACCGCTATCCGCGCAGCGGCACCACCGTGGTGTGCGAGGTGAACGATGTCACACGCAAAGCACTGGATGAAATCATGCAGGCTCTGAATGATGCTCTTGAGAGCGGAGAATTCAGCAGCTCAGCCGACGCGGAAACCTGTAAATACTGCCCGGTAAAAGGCGTCTGCGGGGAGGGGAGGAAATAATGGAAAACATCAGTATGCTTCTTGAGGCAGACGAGCTGGCAAGGAAGAGAATAGAAACCGAAACCGGCACGAACTTCTTTGTGGAGGCCAGCGCCGGCTCAGGCAAGACCACCGCTCTGGTCAAACGGATGGTGGCTCTGGTGGAGTCGGGCGTGCCGGTGGATAAAATCTGCGCCATTACCTTCACCAAGGCGGCTGCAAGGGAATTCTACCGCCGCTTTCAGAACGAGCTTGCCCTGCGCAGCACCGACCCGAAGGTGAGGAAAAACCGGCGGGACAAGTGCGCCGAGGCACTGAAAAACATCAACCTGTGCTTTACCGGCACCATAGATTCCTTCTGCAACATGCTGGTAAGTGAGCATCCGATGGAGGCCGCCGTGCCGGTGGATGCGTCTATCCGCACCGATGCCGAACTGAAGAAGATCTACCTGCGTGAATATCGCCGCGCGGCATGCGGTGATTACGGCCCTGCGCTGCTGGAAAAATACCGCCGCTTCAGAACGGTCCACTGGGATGCCGACGGGATCTTCTTTGACAATATCCAGGCGTTCATGGATACCCGCAGCGCAAAGCTGTGCTTTGATTCCCCGGAGGATATCGGCTTTGACGAAAACGACGCGGAAAAGCACAGAATTATCGAGCTGCTCAGGTATATCGTGGAGCATCAGGAGGATATATGCTATGCAGGCAGCGGCAAAGCCGGAATGCAGCGCAAGGCTGCGGTGGCATCGGTGGAAAAGCTGCTGCCCGTACTGGATAAGAACTGGTCGGAAAATATCGCAGAGATACTCGGCGTTCTGGTATATCAGAAGGGCGAGGAGGATTCAGGCAAGCGCTGCGTGGCGCTGACCGCGGATCTGTCCGACGAGTTTTTGCTCAGGTTCGGCGACTGCATCGGCACCTACATAAAGGAAGATGTGGGCAAGAAAGGTGTGCTGAAGCATTTCCTTGACCTGATGTTCAGCGGCTCGCCTGTGAGACTGCTCAGTGAGCTTCAGCATGCCGTTGCCGTTGATTTTCTCGACCACTTTGCCCGCGGGATGGCGGACGTGCTGCGCAGCAGCGGCGAGCTGAGCTATTTTGATTATCTTCTCTATCTGCGCAACATGCTGCGCACCGATGCGCAGAAGGGCGGCAGACTGATAAAGCACATACAGAAACGTCACAGCTGCTATCTCATAGACGAGTTTCAGGACACCAATCCTCTGCAGGCAGAGGTGTTCTTCTATCTGACCGCCAAAAAGCCCGATGCCGACTGGCGCAGATGCGTTCCGAAACCCGGCTCGCTGTTCATCGTGGGCGACCCCAAGCAGTCCATCTACCGCTTCCGCAGCGCCGACGTTTCCTCCTTCCTGCGGGTAAAGGAGATGTTCGGCAGCGGGATAGGAGAGGTGCTGCAGCTGCACAAAAACTTCCGTTCCACCGAAAAGCTGTGCGGCTGGTTCAACGGCATTTTCAGTGACATGATGCCCGAAGAGACCGACATTCAGAGCAAATACAGCGTCATTCCCCTTGAGGGCGGCAGCGCACAGCCCACCGGCCGGCTGTGCGGCGTGTATCACTACGATTCACACAAGCAGAACAGGTCAAACGACGATGCCCAAATGCTGGTGCCGGTGATAAAGCGGCTGGTGGGCAGTCCGGAGCATACCATACGCGGAGAGAAAAAGGGCGAGATCCGTCCGGTCCGCTATGGGGATATCATGGTCATTCTGCCCCGGAAGAAGAGCAAGCTCAGCAGCTACCTCGATGCTCTTGTGCGTGCGGGCATACCGGTATACGTGGAGGGCGAGACAAATTTTGACAGCTGCACAGCTCTTGTGACGGCAGCGCACATTATGGGTGCGGTCGTGCTGCGCGGGGATTCGGCGCACCTTTACGCCGCTCTGCGCAGTCCTGCGTTCGGAGTGAGCGAAGCAGACCTGTGCCGCTGGAAGGAAAAGGGCTGCCGTCTCAGGCTCTTCCCGCTTCCGGAAGGGGCAGATGCCTGCGGACCGGTTTACGATGCACTGGCTGCGCTCAATGAACTGAAGAACGGCATACGGGGCATGACGTCGTCGGCCCTGCTGGAATACATCGCAGAAAAGCTGGAGCTAACGGTGTGCTGCGGCTCGGACAATATGGAGTATCTTTACTACGCCATTGAGCTGCTGCGTGAAGCAGAGCTTTCCGGTCAGGTGTGTTCTCAGGCGCAGGGTGCGGAATTCGTTGCCGAACTTGTTGAAAGCTCGCCGCAGGAGCGGTGTCTGAGCCTTAGAAAGAGCGGCGACCGGGTACATCTTGCCAACCTGCACAAGGTCAAGGGTCTGGAGGCTCCCGTCGTAATTCTTGCCGACCCGGTGCTTAACACTCACGAAGCTTCTCAGCGCGTGGAATACACCGGAACAGAGCCGACCCGATGGCACTTCAGACTGACCGGCGGAGCTTTCGGTACGACCGTCACCTCCACTTCCGGCTTTGGGGAAGAAAAGCTGGCGGAGGAGGAAAGCCTCGGTGCGGAGCGTCTGCGGCTGATGTACGTTGCCGCCACCCGTGCCCGCGATGCGCTTATTGTGTCACGGCTGGTGGATAACGACGGCATTCCCGCCGACAGCAACCCGTGGTCGGTCTTTCTTCCCGGAGCACAGCCCATAGACGACGTGCTTGCCGCCGATGCGTGCGCTGCTCAGGTGCACAATGAAGTGCCCGACATGGACTCCGTACGCCGTCGGGCGGAGGAGCAATGTGTTTTTGCCGACCGCGCATGCGAGCAGACAAGCTATACCCTTGAGCTTCCCAGTCACATAAGAGTGCCCGGACAGCACGCAGATCGCGACGATTCCGATGATCCGACCGGCGCAGAAAGCATATCCGGAAACTCCCGTTCTGAGGTTGCCCGCCGCCATGCAGCAGTACTGGGCACCATGGTGCATCGGCTGATGGAGGTGCTGGTTTCCTCGCGTGGCAGGGCTGATATTGATCGGCTGATTGAGGGCATGAAGCTTGAGTACGGACTTTATTCTTCGGAGGGCGGTCAGCTGCTTGAACTGGTCAGAGAAGCTGCGGAAACAGTGAAGAACGGAGGCTATCCCCAGCAGAACGAAGTGCCGCAGGATATCCTTTCAGAGCTGCTTGAGGCCGACGAGGTGCTGTGCGAGGTGCCTTTCTGTCTGCGCTGCACGGATGCAGACGGCACAAAGCTTACCAACGGCATCATTGACCTTGTCTACCGCAAAAACGGTCAGTGGCATATCATCGACTACAAGACCAGCGAAAACAAAGGCGATCTTGACCGGCGATATGCGTCACAGCTGGAGACTTACCGGGAGGCGTTCAGGCAGCTGACCGGCTGCGATGCCGACGCAAGGGTGTACAGCATCGGAGTATGATTGCCGACCCGGACTGCGGATACCCATAAACAGTGAGAAAAAAGCGGCGTGGACGAATCCATGCCGCTTTTGATATGAATACTCAGTTCCGGAACCCCTGATTGATAAGTCTTGCAGCCTTTTCGGACGCAAGTATGTACAGGGCGCTCTTGGCGCGGGTCATGCCCACGTACAGCAGATCCCGCTTCAGATCGTAATCAAGGGAATCCACGTCGGTGATGATGACCACCGGACTTTCCAGGCCCTTGAAGCTATGTATCGTGCTGAAGAACACAGCGTCCCTGCTGCGCAGTTCGGTGGAGATGGTGTGCCGTTCCACCCGGCTGGCAGAGGAATTTGCAAACACCACCGGCGAAAGGATGACCACCTGCTCTTTGGCTATCTGTTCCTTTTCAAGTGTGTCGAGGATTTCCTCCAGAGCGGCGACCTGATCGGCGCTGCGCTTGCAGGTTTTCACCACCACCTCAGCGCCGCGCTCGTTGTTGGTGCGGTGGCGGGTGGTCGTGCCGAAAATGCTGTCCACCTTTTCGATTATAGCCACAGAGTTGCGGCAGTTGTCGCGCAGGGTGCATTTGGTGTAATGAGGCTCATAGGCGTCCAGCAGAGCAATCACGTCGTCGCCTTTTTCCTTGTGATAGAGATTCTGCCGCTCGGCATCCATGAACAGGTACCAGTTGCCTTTTTCAATGCCGTTGAGCAGGATAAAATCCAGCGATTCAAGATACCGCCCGGTCATCAGATCCTGCGCTTCGTCAAGAATAAGGCAGTCAAAGGGAGGCAGCTCCAGCTCAAGATAAGCCTCCATGAACAGCTGAGGAAGCTCTTCAAAATAATATCTGCTTTTTGCGGCGGTATCGTCGGGCAGTTCGGGCAGCTTTCCCGCCCGGCGCACGACGCTTTCCATGTATTCGGTGTAGCTGCCGCACACAAGGTGCTCCGACTGCTCCACATGTGCGATCAGATGGTCGGACAGCTGACGGTTATAGCAGAAAAAGCCGGTGCGGCGATGCTCCTGCGCCAGCTGGCGGGCGTGGTGCAGGGCAATTATGGTCTTGCCGGTTCCGGCACCGCCGCGGACAATGCAACGGCTGTTTTCCTTTATGGTTTCAAATATGTCCTGCTGGTTTTCGGTCAGCTCGACTACCTGATTTTCCACGCTGCGTATGATTGAGCGCAGCGCCACACGTCCCTCAAAGCTGGGACGCAGCAGTCTGACAATGGCGGCGCACTGTTCGGCGTTGGGAGGTCTTACTGCGGTGTTCTTGCGCCGTCTCCAGAAATCTGCCAGCCGCAGCAGATAGGCCTTCATTCTTGCCGGGGTAAGGCAGTCGTCGTAATCGGCAATCTGTTCGTCGGCGATTTCGACTGATGTGTATTCTCCGTGAAAGGTCGTGTTGGGAAAGACCACGCCGAAGCCGAACAGCAGATACGAAAGGGCTCCCGGAGGAGAATTGGCTATCACATAATCACTGAATGAATGCGAGGCCTCGTTGACCTCCTGAACCGGATCGGTTATCAGATGCTTCACGCCTTCGCGGTCGGTGGAATACCATCTGCCGTCCTCAGGGGCGATCAGTCCTCCCTTGACCTCAAGAGAAAACACCCCGGAGCCGGGAATGACCACCACAAAATCCGCCTCACCCTGAGACTGGGTCGTATGCTTTGCAATGGCGACCGAATGGAGTATGACCCAGTCGTCGGTGCCCTCCATACCGCGCAGTATGGGGAACAGATTGATCTCTGCGCTGCTTCGGGTGTATTCGCTTGGTCTTTCGGGTATCATTTTAGGCATGGCAGTTACCCCGCTCTCATTATGGTTGCTTTCCGCCGGTATCGGCAGATGATAAAATAGTATCATAAATGTGCCGCTTGTCAATATATTATGTCCGGTCAGAATGCTGCACAGATGCCCCTGCCGCTGCGGGTCACTTTTTCGGCTGCAGGTTCTTCGGAAGGACAGACGCTTGACAAATCCAGACTACTGTGGTAGTATATACACTACTGCAGTAGTTTGTGACGAGGTGATATCACATGGAAGTCAAGCTTTTTGATTCTGAACTGAGGGTTATGGACGTACTCTGGCGTGAGGGCGACTGCTCGGCAAAGCACATTTCCGATGTGCTCGCCGGGGAGATCGGCTGGAACATGAACACGACCTATACGCTGATAAAGCGGTGCATCAACAAGGGCGCCATCCAGCGCACCGAGCCGCATTTCATGTGCCATGCGCTCATACCCAAGGAGGAGGTGCAGATGGCGGAGACCGACGAGCTGATCAACAGAGTGTTTGACGGCTCGGTGGACAAGCTGTTTGCCTCTCTGCTTGGAAGAAAAAAGCTTTCTTCAGATCAGATCGAACGCCTGAAGCAGATCGTCAGCGAACTTGAGTGAGGTGATGGGCGTGAGCTTGATTCAGATGAGCATTGCCGGAGCAGTAATGATCGTTGTTATCATTCTGATTCGCGCACTCGCGATAAACCGGCTGCCAAAAACCACCTTTATCATCCTTTGGATGGTGGCGCTGGCGCGGCTGCTGGTTCCCGTTTCGGTTCCGTCGGTTTTCAGCTTCTACTCACTTTTCGATAGCGCCACGATAAATGCAGCACCCCGGTTTTCGGGCGGTGATATTGACAGTGCTGCGGCTTGGGCAGACTCAGCGCCTGCTGTGCAGCAGATTCAGTCTCAGATTGTTCCGGCAGCGGGCGAAAACAGCACATCTGCACTCGTCTTTGTCTGGATGATCGGAGCGGTCATTGCTCTGGCGGCATTCGGCGCGGCATATGCTGTGTGTTTCCGCAGGCTGAGCAAAGCAAAGGATATCTCTCATCCCGCAATCGACCAATGGATGAACAGGCACAGCGTGGGAAAAGTTGTTTCCGTCAGGTTATCCGGAGCAATCACATCACCGCTGACCTACGGGCTTTTTCGTCCGGTAATAGTCCTGCCCGACAATATGGACCCGGACAACGCAGAGCTGCTTGATTATGTTCTCAGCCACGAGCTGACTCACATACGCAGGTTTGATCTGCTGAAAAAGCTGGCAGCTATACTTGCTGTGTGTCTGCATTGGTTCAATCCTCTGGTATGGGTGATGTTCGTCAGCTTTAACCGTGACATTGAGCTTGCCTGTGACGAGGCTGTGCTGTCACAAGCCGGTCACAGCTCAAAAAAAGCATACGCCATGGCACTTATCAATATGGAGGAGAAGCGTTCACTCTCCGGCACGCTGTACACCTGCTTCAACAAAAACGCAATTGAAGAAAGGATAGTTGCCATAATGAAGATAAAGAGTCCCACATTTGTACGACTGACAATCTCAGCAGCAATTGTAGCTGCTGTATGCCTCGGCTTTGCAACCACTGCATATGCCAGACAGGATAACCGCCCGGAGCCGTCCGCTGTTGTGTCCGCGGTGGACATTGACGAGCTCATCAGCGCGGCAGACGCAGCTGAAGTTATCAGCGAACCCGATCCGGAAGTAAATTCCGGGGCTGTCACCGAAGAAACTTCTGAAGAATCACCCGCAGCAGCGGCTGAAGAAACACCGCAGATCGCTCCCGAAGGAAATCCCGACGTCGTTCCGGAAGCCGCACCTGAAAGCTCTGCCGAATACAGCTGGGTCTGGCCCGTTTCCGGCAGCCGTATCACCAGAGCCTTCGGTCCTTCGGACAATCCGCTGAGAGGCAGCAGCGACCACATCACCATCGCCTGCGACCGGGGCGAAACGGTGGTTTCCGCCATCAGCGGCAAGGTGACCGAGGCTGCGTTCGCTCCGGAGTACGGCAACTATGTTGTTGTCTGCGGTGATAACAATGTCCGCACCATGTATGCCCACCTCGATGAAATCTCGGTTTCCGTCGGTCAGACCGCAGCTGCCGGAGACAGAATCGGCACAGCAGGCGCAACCGGAATGGTTACAGGTCCCTGCCTGTCCTTCTACGTTTACGTCAACGATCAGGCAGCTGACCCCGTAAGCTTTTATGAATGATATTCCCGAATCCCAATGGGTGCGCTGTCCCGTGTGCGGAAGCAAAACAAGGCTGAAGATCCGGGAGGATACCCTGATATACCGGCTGCCGCTGTTTTGTCCCAAATGCAGACGCGAGATCATCGTCAGCATCAGAAAACTTAAAATAACCACAGAGCCGGATGCTTGCTGATTCCCGACGAACCTGTTCGGAATCAGTAAAAGACACAGAGCCTACGACCCGATCACGGGTTCAGGCTCTGTGTCTTTTTTTCGGGAAAAATCCACCAAAGGAGATGAGAGGCAATGAAAAAGAAAGCCGCGCTGGTCATGAGTGTTTGGCTGCTGCTGGCGTTTGTGAGCAATGTTCTTCCTGAGCTTGCCGGTGTGCAATATACCTCCGGGCAATTTCTTGCCGGGCAACTTTTTGCCTTTGCGGCAACCGAATCGGAGCTTAAGAAAAAACAGGCTGAGCTTGAAGCGCAGCAATCATCCCTCACATCAAAAATCAACCGGCTGGAATCGGATCAGGCTGACGCACAGGAGCAGGTGAATGCCCTGAACGCGCTGATAGACAATCTTGAATCACAGATAGACACCGTCAATCAGAAGATCATGGTTCAGGAAAATGAGATAGCTGGCCTGCAGGCGGAGATAGACTTTACCGAATCTCAGATCTCTGAGGCATACAGCACATTCAAAAACCGTGTGCGTGCCATGTACGTTGCGGGCAATATAACCGGCGGGCTGGAGCTGCTGCTTTCCGCAAGGGACTACGACGATTTCCTTTCGCTCATGACTTATATTGATATCATGGCAGCCCATGACAACGCCGTTGTCAGTACGCTGACCGAGGACAAAGAGGGCTACTGTGCTCAGAAGGCGCTGGTGGAGAAAAAACGCTCGGAAATTGAGGAGGAAAAAAGGGTTTTGTCTGCCAAAAAGGAGGAACTTGACAGCCAGAAAGCACAGGCAGATGCTCTGCTGTCTCAGATTGCCGCCGACAAGGCTGTGCTGCAGCAGGAGCAGGTCAGGATAGACAAGGAAATGCAGAGAGCCAGAGAAGCACTGGATGCCGTCATTGCCCGCAAAACAGCCGAGTCGGACGAGAAAAATCACGTTCCGGGTGCATGGCGCTGGCCGGCACCGGGCTACAAACGCATCAGCTCAAAATTCGGCTGGCGGTCGTGGTCAAACAGCTATCACAAGGGCATCGACATCGCCGCGCCCATGGGTGCGAACATAATTGCCTCCAAGGGAGGCAAGGTGGTCACAAGCTCCTATGACGCAGGCGGCTACGGAAATTACGTCATCATCGACCACGGCGGCGGATACATGACCGTTTACGGTCATCTGAAAACACGGCTGGTCAGCGTCGGGCAGCAGGTGAACGGTGGTCAGGCGGTTGGCTGCTGCGGCTCCACCGGACGCTCCAACGGGCCGCACCTGCACTTTGAGATCCGCGTGAACGGCAAGGCGCAGAACCCGACCGACTACGTGGGGTGATCAATATTGCAGGACAATTGCGGAAAGGAAAAGCCGGTTATAAAAAATGCCGCAGTGCTTGAGTTGAGCTCGCGGACTAATCATGGTATAATCAGGCTGCCGGAAAGAACGGGATGTTCCTTTCGGCGGCTTGATTGATTATTGTGCGGGCATAAGGAGGAACGCAGATGATAACCTATGACAACACAACCGGCATGATCAGACTGTGCACCGACAGCTTTGAGTATGTGATGGCTGTTGACGGGCAGGGTTGGCTGCTGCATGTCCGGTACGGAGCATTATCATGCGGTGAGCTTACGCTTCCGCAAAGGCATCACGATCCGGGCTGCTGTCCGGATATGCTTCCGCTGGAGCATTCCTCCAGAGACGCAGGCGATTATCGCGTCGTGCCGCTGGATGCCGAATACGTCGCAGAGAATGGAAATACCTACAGCGCGGCTGACTTCCGGTTCCGCTCCGCAGAGCTGCTGACCGGCAAGCCTGCGATGGATGGGATGCCGCATTTTCACGGCGACTGCGAGGGCATACGCATTACTCTTGCCGCTGAGGGCGGTGCTGTCGCGGAGCTGATATACTGCCTTTTCGCCGACTGCCCGCTCATAACCAGAAGCACAAGAGTGATAAACGAAGGCACAGTTCCTCTGAGGCTTCTGAAGGTGTCCTCCGTTATGCTGGACTTTCCTGCTGACCAGCCTCTGGACTTCATTACCTTCAACGGTGACTGGGCGTGTGAACGCACGCCCGAACGTGCTCCCCTGAGGTACGGTGTGCAAAGCGTTTCGAGTGGCAGGGGCATTCCCGGACACCGGCACAATCCGTTTGCCGTTCTGTGCGCTCCTGAGACGGACGAGCATCACGGCGATGCATACGGCGTTGCTCTCGTGTACAGCGGGAATTTTTCAATCGAAGCTCACCGGCACGCTGCCGGTTCCCGTCTGGTCGCAGGCATTAATTCCGAGGGCTTCGAGTGGATTCTTGAGCCCGGACAGTGCTTTCAGTCACCCGAAGCCGCCGTCGTTTTTTCGCCTGACGGCCTTGGCGGCATGAGCAGGGCATTTCACGATGCCATACGCAGTCATCTGCTGCGCAGGCCGTGGAGCGATATGTCAAAGGAACGTCCGGTGCTGATAAACAGCTGGGAGGCGGCTTATTTTGACTTTGACGAAGACCGTCTTCTCCGGCTGGCCCGGCAGGCAAAGCATGCCGGTGCCGACCTGTTCGTGCTGGACGACGGCTGGTTTGAAGGACGAAAGGACGACACCACCAGTCTTGGCGACTGGTTTGCGGACAGTGAAAAATTCCCCGACGGGCTTGCGTCCTTTTCGCGCAGACTGAAGGACATGGGAATGAAATTCGGTCTGTGGATAGAGCCGGAAGCCATCAGCGAAAACAGCCGGCTTTATCGCCTGCATCCGGACTGGGCTCTGTCAACGCCGGTAAGAGCGCCGCTTAAGATCCGCAATCAGCTTACCCTTGATTTCTCACGGGAGGATGTGCGGGAGTATATCTGGCAATGCATCAGCCGGCTGGTGGACGACTGTGGGCTTTCATATATCAAATGGGATATGAACCGTTCGCTGGCAGACGTGTGCTCATCGCACACGAAGCGCGGTGAGCTGTATCATCGCTATGTGCTGGGCGTGTATGAGCTTCAGGAAAGGCTGTGCAGCACATATCCGGAGCTGCTGCTGGAAAACTGTTCCGGCGGAGGTGCCCGCTTTGACTGCGGCATGCTTTATTATTCACCGCAGATATGGTGCAGCGACAATACCGATGCATACAGCCGCGCCATGATACAGTACGGCACATCCTTCTGCTATCCTCCGGCGTGTATGGGTGCCCACTTCTCCGCCGTTCCAAATCACACCACCAAACGCTCGGCGTCGGTGGAGGATCGCATGGCAGCCGCGCTGGCAGGAACCTATGGGTTCGAGATGGATATGACAGCCTGTGACCGGCAGCAGCTGGAGGAAATACGCCGGTATACAGACTGGTACCGCATCTGGGGTAAGGTGGTGCGTTCGGGAGATCTGTACAGACTGAGTGTGCCTGACGAACAGGGTGCATCGTGGCTGGTAGTGTCAAAGGACAGGCAGAGTGCTGTGCTCTTCTGTGTGGGAAGCAGCCCCGCAGCCGTTCCGCCCGGCTGCCTTGACCCGGCAAAGACCTACCGCACCGAACAGCTGTGTGCAAATATTATTACAATGAAAGCAGAAGAACAGTAAACCGAATAAACAGAGAAAGGCGCAGCCGCATTCAGCAGGCTGTGCCTTTTGCTTATGTGTGCACACTCATTTCCGTCTGCCTGCATCATCGGTAAAAAACACTTGACAAACGCAGATAACAGTTGTAGACTGTAATTGCCGGATAACAATTGTAAACTCTGCGCGCAGACACCGGAAGGAGGAATTACAAATGGACAACATAGCAAAAAAGATCAGTGACACCGAGCTGGAGCTCATGGAGCTGCTGTGGGAGAGAGGTACAGCGACGGTGACCGAGCTGCGTATTGCGGCGGCGGATAAGCTTGGCTGGGACGCTTCCATGACCAAAACACTGCTTTCCAGGCTGGTGACCAAGGAAGCGGTTGCTGCCGAGAAGCGTGACGTGTTCCATTACACCCCGAACATAAGCCGCGAGGAGTACAGGCGGCTGACGACCAGACGGCTTATCGACCGGCTTTTTTGCGGCAGTGCGAAAAATCTTGCCGCTTCGCTGGTGGACTGCGAGGAGCTGACGGCGGAGGACATTGCCGAACTCAGAGCAATGTTTGCCCCGGAGGATGGGCAGTAGAGAGGCGGCGCGGAAATGACCTTTGTTTATACCGTGCTGTCGCTGGCAGTGACCGGCAGCGTTCTGTTTTTGCTGCTGCTTGCTCTGAGCCCTGTGCTCAGAAAACGTCTGCCGCAATGGGCTGTGTATATGCTGTATATGGTCGTGCTTCTGCGGCTGCTGATTCCTTTTTCTCCGGAATTTTCTCTGATGCACAGGATATATGACAGCAGTGTGGAGTACACACAGGCGCAGCAGAACGATGCTGAATCGGGTCAGGCTGCTGATGGAAGCCTTGTCCTGCCGCAGGGGAGCGTCCGGAACGATGCGGCGCAGACTCAGCAGCTAATCGCAGCAGACGCAGAAAACATCAGCAACGATTCCCGCTTTCCGTGGACGGCGGTTCTGTTTTGGGTGTGGCTTTCCGGCGTGCTGATCCTGCTTGTCCGCACCGCTGTGAGCTATGCGCTCTTCCGGCGGTCGATCGCAAAAAACAGCTGCCCTATCGCCGTTGACGGGTTTGATGAACTGCCGGTGCTGGTCGTGGACGGAATTTCCTCGCCCATGCTGGCAGGCGTTATCCGCCCGGTAATACTTCTGCCCGGACGCGATATGCCCGAATGGCAGCTGAAAAGCGCTCTGAAGCACGAAGCGGCACATTACAGACGCGGAGACATTCCCGTCAGGTGGGCAGTGGAATTATGCTGTGCAGTCTACTGGTTCAATCCCCTGATGCCTCTGCTGCGCCGGAGGCTGTACGAAGCCTGTGAGCGCGCCTGCGACGAACACGTGGTCAGAGACATGACCGAAACCGAACGAAAGCTATACATCCGGACGCTTGTGGAATGGGCGGCGGTTCAGAGCGGACATTATCCTCTTGCCACCGCCATGACAGCCGGAGCGTCCCGTCTGAAGGAACGATTGGAGGATGCTATGAACTACAGAAAAACAACCGGAGCCGGCTTGCTCATAAGCCTTGCAGCTATCTGCATTTTTGCTGCCGCCGGATTGCTGCTGGGCGCCTGCTCGGCAGATACCGCCCACAAGGCAGAGGACGCGGCGCAGAATTCCTTTACTGATGTGTCCGGAGCTGACGCAGAAGAAAAGGAATTTGCAGCAATGGAAGAGGCGGCAGATATCTCAAAGGTAACAGAAGAGGAGCTGTCTTCCGAAATGAATGACACTGCCGCCGCTCTGCAGGAGATCACGGATATGAACGCCGCTCTGCAGGAGGTCAATCGCTATCGCAGACAGAGCGGACTGCCCGAACTGATAATTGCCGCGCCGTCTGACGGCACCGGGCTGTATGAGGCAGCGATGCAGCGCCTTGAGGAAATCAAGGAATCCTTTTCGCACACCCGTCCCGACGGGCAGGATTATACCTCTGTTTTTGCTGCGTTGTCGGATGAAGGATCGGACTTTGTTGAATTACTTGGCTCCGGTCATCAGACCGCCGGTCAGGTGACAGGTGCGTGGATGGAGGTGCCGCATTTGTGTGAGCAGCTGCTGGGTAATCTTACTCACATGTGTCTTGTTTCCGGTCAGAGCGATGACGGAATGGTATATTGGGTGCTGGCGGCAGGCAGATTCTGATCGGAAGCCGGCCGCGAAGTTCTCATAATGGTGCTGCCGTGCAGGAACTGTGCGCTTATGCATAGTCTTTTTGGCAGTCTGTGATTTGCAATCCGGGATGCTGTTCCTGAACACAAAAAAAGCCACACGCGCCCTGCCAAGCAAAGCCGGAGGGCGTGTGTGGCTTGTGCTGTTTTCCCACCGTTCGGGTGACAAGGCCGTCCGGAGAGAAAACAGCACGAACCAATCTTCGATGAGGAAAAACGGCACGGAGAAGGGGTATGCGTCATAGTGCGTTTCCGACACCGACGCTTTGAAAAAGTCCGGTGCAGCTGCATGCCGCGGCTGCGGCCGGAGGTGCAAAAGGAGAAACGTGCCGATCGAAGATCAGTGCCAGAGAAGAAAATAAATCAACAAAATGGGGCAGTGCTGAAATCACAGAGTAAATCCGAAATAGCGCACGGCGTTGTTGTAGGAAATGTCGGAGACGATTTTGCCAAGTGCGTTCATGTCTGCGGGATAGAGACCCTGCTCCACCCATTCGCCCAGCAGTCCGCAAAGGATGCGGCGGAAATATTCGTGGCGGGGATAGGAGAGGAAGGAACGGGAGTCGGTGAGCATTCCCACAAAACCGGCAAGATAGCCAAGGCTTGCCAGAGAGCTCATCTGCTCGCGCATGCCGTTGAGGTGATCGTTGAACCACCATCCGGAGCCCTGCTGGATTCTCGCCACGTCCGGTCCCTTCTGGTAGCAGCCCAGAACGGTGCCTATAACCGCGTTGTCGCAGGGGTTGAGGCTGTATATAATGGTCCGGGGCAGCTTGCCGGCAGATTCGAGCGCTCCGAGAAAACCGGTCAGCTGAGCGGCGGGAGCGTAGTTGTTGATGCAGTCAAAGCCGGTGTCGGGCCCCAGCTTCTCAAAGGTGGCAGGGTTGTTGTCGCGAAGCACGCCGTAATGCAGCTGCATGATCCAGCCTCTGCGAGTGTATTCACCGGCGCAGTAGGTCATGAAGGCGGTCTTGTACTTGCTGATCTGCTCGGCGGTTAGCGGCTTTCCGGCAAGACCGTCGGCGAGGATGGCGTCGATTTCGCCGTCGTCAGCGGGAGTGTACATGACATACTCAAGGCCGTGGTCGGAGATGACGCAGCGGCGTGCGGAGAAGTGATCCATGCGCACACGCAGGGCGGCGCACAGGGTGGCAAAGTCGGTGATGGCGATGCCGCTGACCTCGCTCAGCTGAGCGATATAACCGGCAAATGTGCTCTTTTCAATGTTCATGGCCTTGTCCGGACGCCATGCAGGCAGCACGGCTGTGTCAAAGCTGTCGTCGGCGGCGATGGCGTCGTGCCACTCAAGGCTGTCCACCGGGTCGTCGGTGGTGCAGATAAGCTTTACGCCGGAGCTTTTGATGATGCCGCGGGCGGACATGCTCTCTTCGGCAAGCTTTTCGTTGCAGAGGTTCCACACTTCCTCGGCAGTGTCGCCGTTGAGTATGCCGTTGTAGCCGAAGTAACGCTGAAGCTCAAGGTGACTCCAGTGATAAAGGGGATTGCCGATGGCCAGAGCAATAGTCTCGGCCCACTTCTGGAACTTTTCGCGGGGAGAAGCGTCGCCGGTGATGTATCTTTCTTCCACGCCGGCAGAACGCATCAGCCGCCATTTGTAATGGTCGCCGCCCAGCCACACCTCGGCAATGTTTTCAAAGCGCTTGTCCTCTGCGATCTCGCGGGGATTTATGTGGCAGTGGTAGTCGATTATCGGCATTTTTGCCGCGTAGTCGTGAAAGAGCACGCGGGCGGTTTCGGTGTTCAGCAGGAAGTCCTTATCCATAAAAGGTTTCATTGTGTTCGCCGTCCTTCTGAAAGATTTACGCAGGAAGAATAGTATCTGCGTTTTTTGCATATGTTATCCCTTACGCTCTGCAATGCAGGAGGGATGGTGTCGTTTCTTAATTCTGACGGGGCAGTGCGGTGCTTTCCCGTTCCACCAGCTCGTAGGAAAAAAGTGTTTTTTTAGGGGTATCGATGCCGCCGAGAATGTTGATCAGCGCAGACACGCAGTGGTGGCAGATGGACTCAAGCTTGTTGTCCACCGAGGTCAGCTCCGGGTGGCAGTAGGTGGACATGTTGAGATTGTTGAAGCCGGTAATGGCTACGTCGTCGGGAATCTTCAGCCCGCAGCGGTGAGCGAACTTGACGGCTCCGATGGCGACCCGGTCGTCGGAGCACATTATGACCGGGTGGCGCTGTCCCTTGTCATACAGGTCGGCAAGATAGTCGCTGATATCGGATATTGATTTGGTGCGGGAGGTGAAAAAGCGGATGTTGTCACGTGGAATGGTGAGTCCGGCCAGCCGGAAGGCTTCCCTGAAGCCTGCCAGCTTGTTGCGTCCGCTGAAGGAGTTGGAATTGTAAAGATAAAGGATATTGGTCTGACCGGCGGCGATGAATCGTCCGGCAAGGTCGCATATGGCACTGAAATCGTCACACAGGGTGGAATATACGTTTGGAGCGTCCAGCTCGCCGTTCAGTATCATCACCGGAATCTTCTGGGCAGCCCTGCGGATATAGGCGTTGCTTTCGGGGTTTTCCTCCACGTAGTTTGAGCCGATAAGCACCATAGCGTCCACACGCTTGGATATGAGCATCTCCATGCACTTCTGCTTCTGGGCAAGTTCATAGCCGGTGCAGCAGAGCAGCACATCGTAGCCGCCCTCCCGCAGATCCTGCTCAATGTGGTATACCGCCTCGGCAAGGAAAGGATCGGACACGTCGGCACACAGCAGGCCGATGGTGTTCATGGTGTTAAGACCCAGTCCGCGGGCAAAGACATTGGGGGAATAGCCCGACTCCTCGATGATGCGCAGCACCTTGTCCTTGGTTGCAGGACTGACCTTGGAGCTGCCGTTGATGACCCGTGAGACAGTGGCGATGGAAACGCCTGCTCTTCTGGATATATCATAAATAGTCATTGCCATAGCGTTTCGCCTCCATCTGATAGCAATGTGAGCGCTTACATGCTCTGTGTGCTTAATGATAACGTATTTGTGAAACAAATGCAAGCAGAACCACAATAAATGTGACATTAGACAATAATAATGCTCGCAAATTGTGCAAATCGACAGTTGCGGTGTGGGCGTATTGACTTGTGGTACAGAAGATATTAGAATATACAGTGTAAGTGATTACAACCGCGCGATTATGCGCAAAGGGTGGGCTTTTTTTGTGCGACAGGCAGGAATGCTCTGCCCGACGTCCTGTCTGATGTGTGGCTCATCAGCCCGACTGATCCTGCGGCGCAGACGTGAAAGGGCACTGCGATGCATTGTTCAGCGATCGCTGCCGTGGGGTGAATTGCGACAGGTTGATCGCAACCGAGTTATTCCGCACATAAACAGTGCTGCTTTTTCGGCAGGAGCGAGGAATTGCCATGATATACAAAACTGTTGACCTTTATGAATATTTTGGTCTGAAGCGGCCGGCGGGCGGTTCGGGATATCTGCGGTGCATGTGCATACAGCCTGTCGGGCAGATGGATCCTGCGCGCAGACATCCGGCAATGCTTATAATTGCCGGCGGAGCCTACGTACGGGTGTCCGAGCGTGAAAGGGAGCCGGTGGCCTATGGCTGTCTGCGGGGCGGCTGGTCAGCATTTATGCTGGACTATTCCTGTGCGCCTCACAGCTATCCCGTGGCACTGCGGGAGGCAGTCATGGCCATGACGTATATTAAGAAAAACGCAGAAGAACTTTACGTAGATACCGAAATGGTGTGCGCTATGGGCTTTTCGGCGGGCGGTCATGTTCTGGGCTGTCTTGCAAATCTGTGGAACGACGGACGCTGCGAGGATATCATCCGGTCATGCGGCATCTGTCCGAGACCGGAGGCGGCGATATACTGCTATCCGGTGGTGACCACCGGTGACAGGGCGCACAGGGAAAGTGCCTACAACATCAGCGGCGGTGACGCCGCGCTGGAGGAGTATCTTTCCATCGAACGCCACATCACGCCTCAGTCTCCTCCCGCATTCATCTGGCACACATATGAGGACGGTTCGGTTCCGGTGAGCAACAGCCTGATGCTGGCTTCGGCATATGAGGCTGCGGGAGTGCCCTTTGCGCTGCATATCTTTGAAAAGGGTGTACACGGAATGAGTACCGCCGACAGCCTGTGCTATCCCGCGGGAGCCATCCCGCCCCACAGTACCGATGTGCCGAAATGGCTGTCCATGGCGCTGACATGGCTGCACGACAGAGGTCTGCGGCAGAAATAATACTGCTCAGAGTGCCGGAGTCAATCATCCGGTATATAGACTCCAAAGCTGCGAAGCGGCGTGGTTCAGTGAATCACATCGTTTTTGCCGAAGAGCGCAACAGTAGCTGCAGCATACAGAACCGCATGCACGAAAACCGGGAGCTCATTTGCTGCACCGGCGGTTCGAAAGAAACCGGTTTTGGCAGCGGCATCGGCTGAACGTAAAAAAACAGAACATAAGCCGGTCAGAAGATGCCGGCAGAATAAATTCAATAATCCAATACTATTTCAAGGAGGATAATTCCCATGAACATTCATGACCGATTCTACAACTCCGGCATCGTTCCCGTTGTGGTCATCGAGGACGCGAAAAATGCCGTTCCCACCGCAAAGGCTCTTTGTGAGGGAGGCGTGGACGTGATGGAGATCACCCTGCGCACTCCTGCTGCCCTTGACAGCATCCGTGCCGTTGCCTCCGAATGCCCCGATGTGCTGGTGGGCGCAGGCACCGTAATCACTCTGGATAACTGCAAGGCTGCTGTTGAGGCAGGCGCAAAGTTCATCGTTTCTCCCGGTTTCAATCCCAAGGTGGTCGAGTGGTGCGTGGAGAACAACATTCCCGTAACTCCCGGCTGCGTAACTCCCACCGAGATCACCGCTGCCCTTGAGTATGGTCTCAAGGTGCTAAAATTCTTCCCTGCAAACGTCTACGGCGGTCTTTCGGCGCTCAAGGCGCTGTCGGCACCCTTTGTGGGACTCAAGTTCATCCCCACCGGCGGTGTCAGCGCTTCCAACCTCGCCGAGTTTGCCGCTGCCCCCTTCATTCACGCCATCGGCGGCAGCTGGGTATGCACCAAGGCGGACATCTCTGCCGGCAATTTTGAAAAGATCACTGCTCTGTGCAAAGAGGCAAAGGACATCATCGCCTCGGCTCGAAACTGATAAAACCACGAAATTAAAATAACCATGTAAAGGAGCTAACCAACATGAAAGTTCTTACCTTTGGCGAGATCATGCTTCGGCTCAAGTCCCCCGGACATGAGCGTTTCTTCCAGAGCCCGTCCTTTGAGGCCACCTTCGGCGGCGGCGAGGCAAACGTGGCTGTGTCCCTTGCCAACTACGGCATGGACGCACAGTTCATGACCGTTCTGCCTGACAACGCCATTGGCGACGAGTGCCTGCGCGAGCTGCGCGGCTTCGGTGTGGACGTGAGCAAGATAAAGCGCGGAAAGGGCCGCATGAGCATCTACTATCTCGAAACCGGTGCCAACCAGCGTCCCAGCAAGGTGGTCTACGACCGCGAGTATTCCTCCGCTGCTCTGGCTGCTCCCGGCGATATCGACTGGAACGCTGCCTTTGAGGGCGTTGAGTGGTTCCACATCACCGGCATCACCCCGGC
>JAZUOR010000251.1:0-5169 GCA_045604745.1 Acutalibacteraceae bacterium
TGTTTTGTTGTAGGGAACCCTCGGCGGGGGTTCCCTGTATCGTCCGTGAGGACGATAGTAACCAGCAAGCCCGAAAATGTTTCAATTAATAAGGAAAATCAGACTTTTTCTACAAGCTGCGGCGAGGAATAAACCTCGCCGTTTTCTCTGTCTATTCAGCGTAATATAAAACGGCTCCTCTGCATAAGCATATACCATCAACACCGGAGGTGGCAAAAATGGCTGAACGGGAAAACGCTGCAAAGGCGCCGCATAATGTAATAATGGAAAACCGCCGCAGCCTGAGTCTTTCAGGAATCAGGGATGTGGACAGCTTCGACGAACAGACGGTAGTCATCATCACCGAGCTGGGCGAGCTTACGGTCAGCGGTGAAAATCTGCACATCAGCCGGCTGGATCAGGAAACCGGCGAGCTTGACATGAGCGGAGATATCGACCAGCTGCTTTATTCCCGTCCACGTCAGGAGAATAAAGGCTTTTTTGCCCGTCTGATGCGGTGAACGCCATGGGAGTCACCGGTGATCTTGCTCTTGAGGCGGTTTTTATCGGCAAAGCGCTGCTGACCGGTGCTGCACTCGGAGTCTATTATGATCTGTATCGCATTTTGAGACGGGTTTTTCACTTTGGCTATGCTATGATCCTTGGACAGGATCTCCTTTTCTGGGTGACCGGAGCCATAGGAGTGTTCTTTTCCTCAATGGTGGCAACCGGAGGGCAGCTGCGCATCGTTTTTGTGCTGGCGGCATTCGTCGGGTGGGGGATATACGCTGCAACGGTTGGAAGCGTACTGATGATAATAGTGGATCGGTTTCTCGGCCTGTTCAGTCGGGTTGCTGCGGTGGTCGGTGAAAAAGTGATAAGTCCGATGTGTGGTTGTGTTTCACGTAAGAGCCGTACACTATATGTAGCTTTCGCAAAAATAATCTCCCGAATTTTGCAGAAATTGCGCGAAAAAAGAGAAAAAACTTCTTGAATTCTGGCGTGTGTCATGTATAATAATATTGAATCTTTGTGGGCGTTAGTCCGCATTATCTGGGATTGCTGATATGAACAACATTATCAAAAAATCCAAAAAGAGCAAAAACGGACTGTCGGGACAGATGCTTATGTACTGTGCCGTCGGGCTTGTTGTGCTTCTTGTGGTTGTTGCTCTTATGCAGTCGCGCAGCACTCTCAGAGAAAA
Organism: Acutalibacteraceae bacterium; assembly: GCA_045604745.1. GTDB lineage: Bacteria > Bacillota > Clostridia > Oscillospirales > Acutalibacteraceae > SIG598. The sequence goes on from JAZUOR010000251.1 coordinate 1,184, forward strand.
GCAGGAGGAACTGGATTTCATTTTGCAGCAGTGCGATCTGCAGCAGATGGAAAACGATGCCCTGCAGGAATTAATGAACAACAGTGACGACGAATATATTGAGCGCAAGGCACGTGAGGAGCTGGACTATGTTCTTCCGGGTGAGCGCGTCTACATTATCCGTTCGGGCAACTGAATATATTTTACGAAAGGCCGCAGGAAAAGAGTATGCTGCTTGAGGTTGGAGACATCGTCAAAGGTAAGGTTACCGGAATAACAAAATTCGGAGTGTTCGTTGAGCTTGAGGGCGGCAAGACCGGTATGGTTCACATATCGGAGGTGGCGTCCACCTATGTGCGCGAAATAAAGGATTATGTGCAGATGGGACAGGAGGTAAGCGTAAAGGTGCTTACCGTTGGAGAGGACGGCAAAATCGGCCTGTCCATGAAGAAGGCTGCCGAACAGCAGCCCGCCGCAAAACCCGCAGAACCTCAGCAGAGCTTTGACGAGATTCTTTCCAATTTCATGAAGAGCAGCAATGAAAAAATGAGCAGCCTGAAAAAGCACACCGGTGAACGCAGAGTTTCCCGCAAGGGCAACCGGTGACCAATACAGAACATCCGGGCGGGGTGCACAGTCACTCCGCTCTTTCATTTTGACAGCAAAGGAGTACCTTCCTATGGATTTTATCAACGCACGCATTGTTACTTGTGACAGGAACATGCGGATAATCGAAAACGGCTACATGACCGTGGAGAACGGAATAATATCAGCAATAGGAGATATGAAAGACTACCGTTCCGGCGAAGAGGTTACCGACCTGAGCGGAGGCACTGTCTATCCAGGCTTTATTGATGCCCATACTCATCTTGGTATGTGGGAAAACGGTCTGGGCTTTGAGGGCGACGACGGAAACGAGACTACCGATCCCGCTACGCCTCACCTGCGTGCTCTGGATGCGGTCAATGCCTATGATTACTGCTTTGAGGAGGCTCTTGCCGCCGGAGTGACCACGGTTATGACCGGTCCGGGAAGCGCCAATCCCATATCAGGTCAGGCGCTGATAATCAAAACTGTTCCCGGACGCATCGACCGCAAGGTTGTCCGTCAGCCGGCAGCCATGAAATTTGCTCTGGGCGAAAACCCGAAGAATACTTACCACGAGCAGGACGAATCTCCGGTGACCCGCATGGCCACCGCCGCCATTATCCGCGAACAGCTCATGCTGGCCAAACGATACATGGAAGAAAAAAACGCCGCCGAAAGCGACGCCGATCTGCCCGATTTTGACATGAAGATGGAGTCGCTTCTGCCGGTGCTTACCGGTGAGCTGCCCGCCCATTTCCACTGCCACCGCAGGGATGACATATTTACCGCGGTACGCATTGCCGAGGAATTCGACCTCAACTATGTGCTGGTTCACGCCACCGAGGGCTACATGTGTGCCGACGAGCTGCGCGAGTGTGGAGCAAAGGTGCTGGCAGGGCCCATAATCTGCGACCGCGCAAAGCCGGAGCTGCGCCATCTCAATACTGCCGCGCCTGGAATCCTTGAGCGTGAGGGTATTGTTCCGGCGATCATCACAGACCACCCTGTGGTGCCCATACACTATCTTCCGCTGTCTGCAGCCATCGCCGTGCGTGACGGGATGAGCAGAAATGCCGCCCTGCTGGCCATTACCAGAATCCCTGCCGAGCTTCTGGGTATAGACAGTCGGATGGGCTCGCTGGAAGAGGGAAAGGACGCGGACTTCAGTGTTTTTGCCGACGGCTGCGATCCGCTTACCGCAGCAGCCAGACCTTCTATGGTATACGTGGAAGGTGTGTGTCGCTGTTCGTGCGCGAGCTGACACGATAATTGTGAATTTTTTATTATTAACCAATAAATTTGCAAAAAGGTCTTCCATTCTTTTGTTCATTATGTTATAATGTCATCAAGCAAAGGGGATGCCGCAAGAGTTCGTCTTTCCGGCAGAACCTGAGCCGTGCATCCGGCTTTTGCGTGTGTTCGCAGCCGGACAAAGCACGATCCAGCCAAGAAGGGAGACTAAAATTATGAAGATCACCATCACAGGCCGCAAGGTTAATCTGCGCGATTCTTTTAAGGAACTGGTAAATAAAAAACTCTCCAAATTTGAACGCTTCTTCGGCGACGATGCAGAGGCAAACGTCACCGTCACACTTGAGAAAAACCGTCAGACGGTGGAAATAACAGTCCGCAGCAAGGGCTATATTTACAGAGCCGAACAGACCAGCGACGACATGAACGACGCTCTGGACACCGCTGTTGACCGTCTCGCCGGACAGATCCGCAAAAACAAGACCAAGCTGGACAAGCGTCTTAAGGCCTCTCAGCCCGTAGCCGCCTATGAGCCCCTTGAAGAGGATCAGCCCGAAGTGGAGGAAGAGTCTGAATTCCAGATCATCCGTTCCAAGAAGTTCCAGGTCAGCCCCATGGATATCGACGAGGCCATCCTGCAGATGAACATGCTGGGTCATGAGTTCTTCATGTTCCGCAATGACTTCACCAACGAGATCAACGTGGTCTATCGCCGTCACGACGGCAACTACGGTCTCCTTGAGCCGGAAAACTGATCTCAGATAATTTACATGTCATTGACTGACTGCTTCCGATGGGATGCACGTCATTGAATAGATAAAATCAGCGAGGCAGAGGGCAGAGCCCTTTGCCTCGCTTTTGTGTGCCCCAAAGGCATGATTACGCATTTTTCTTCTGAAAACTTTCTATCAAATAATAGTATTGGCACGTTACTGATTGGATTCTTTATTTGCTTCAGAGTTTTTCTGTTTGCGCAAACGACACTGGCTCATGAGTATTACAAATGCATTGATCAGGTTGCAAACGGCAAAGGCGATTGTCAAAGGCTTTGGGAAAGCCCCTTCGAATATGCCATATGCGATCCATGCCAGTCCGCAAACAATACCGACGACGCCGCTTATAAGCGGCAGATAATTCAGCACCGAACGTTTTCTTCCCATTATTTCCGTTCTCCTTCTGTGTGTCACGATGTCAGACTGCTTCTTGTTTCGGATTATAAACGCCGGATAGATAATAGTCAAGTACTTACTGCGCGGATAATAACAGGAAAAGTACGATTTCCGTCCAATCGGATATACGCTGACTGTATGCGGCTGTCTGCGTAAGAACAGAGTGCTTATCCTTTGTCGTGCCGGATTATCGGGAAAGCGTTCGGCCAGAGCAGGCGAACCAATGCTACAATGACCTTGCTCACAAGAAAGGTCTGCCAGTCAGGCAGGCACAAGAGTTGAAAAATGAGGTGCTGATTATGAAAAAGATCAAGGTTGCTCTGTTGGTTTGCGTCATTCTTGTTTCCACAATGTTTACCTGTGCGTGCAGCATGGATCAGGAAACGTTCAATCTGCTGGCATCGTTGCTTTTTGAAGCGTGTACGGTTGCCTGTACGGAATCGGTGGTCATGAACTGTACGGACGATATCCATGAGGATAAGGTTGAAGATTATACGTTTTTGCATTCCGAAGAGAATTGGGATGCTGCGAGCATCAGCCTTGTAAAGGTTAAAAATCCTTACGGCGAATTCGGTGACAGAACCTGCACAATCGTTGCAGAAATCAACGACAGTGAGGCGTTTGTCAACGAATTCAAGGAGCTGCAGGGGGTCTATCGACTGTCCAGTGATTATGTGATATTGAATAACAAAAACCGGGGAATCTGCATTACACATTCGGATGGTACCGTAGAGCTGATAACGGTGTCCTACAGTGTGCTGTTTACAGGAGAGGAGCCTCTGCGATCCACCGGGCACAGTTACATGCAGTTTGACCGAAAGGAATTCAATGAATTATGGGAAAAGTGGAAGGGCGAAGAATGACGTATATCCATGTTAAAACGCCCGTACAAGAAAAATAATGAAAATAACTATTTACGTTTCATTTGAAATGGAGTATAATCCTTAGGATATCATCTATCTAAATCAACTTAAGGAGTGTTTTTCAGATGAAACTGTC
>JAZUOR010000252.1:0-8197 GCA_045604745.1 Acutalibacteraceae bacterium
CATCGCCGGAATGGGCGGCGATCTTATTGCAGCCATCCTTTCTGCAGCTCCATGGGTGAGGCAGGGAGATGTGCGCCTTATCCTGCAGCCCATGAGCCATGCCGAGCGGCTGCGGGAGTACCTGTTTGAAAACGGCTTTGAGGTCACAGCCGAGCAGGCGGTCAGAGATGCCGGACGGGTATACTCGGTCATGTGCGCCCGTTTTGCCGGCTCGGTGGAATACAGCGACGCCATGCTGTACGGCGGTCTGCTCATCGGCAGCGAGGATGAAGCGGCGCGGGAATATCTCAGCCGCACCGCAGCCTCTCTGCGTACCAAAGCTGCCGGTCTGCGTGCCGGAGGCAGCGAGGATGAGGCTTCGCAGGCAGAGAGCATAGCCGCTGCCCTGCTTGCCCGTACCCGCAGCACGACAGAATAACCGTAAGCGTCCCTCGGTATATTCAATGGCCATCCGCAGGATGGTTAACCACAATTATTCATTATTCATTATTAATTATTAATTAATCAAAAACCCAGCCCTGTGCGGAAGTATACCGCGCAGGGCTGGGTTTGCGTATCAGGATCAGTTTGTAGTAGTCGTGGCGGGGGCAGCGGCCTGCTCCTCCAGCATCTGGTTGTATTCCTCCTCGGTGGTGACCAGAACGGTACCGTCAAAGTCGGGATAGTAGTCGTTGGCGCCGTAGGGCAGGTCCTCAACGGTGATGACTGTCGGGTGGAACAGATGGGCAAGCTCCCATGTGGCCAGCACCAGATCGTTGCCCAGAGAATCAAAACGGGTCACGTCATAGCCGTAAATGCGGTTGTTGATGATGGCGCCGAAACGTCCGAAGTCACGCTGGGAGCGCACATAGCTTTCGGCTCCCTGAGGGCAGAGGATAATGTCCGGGCTGGAATAGAGAACGGTCTCCATGTCCACGATGCCGTCGGTGGACTCGATGCATACGTTGAAGCCGCCTGCCATTTCGATGAGGAAGCTGGCAAACATGTCGCCGGAGACGCACTGGTTAAGACCTGCGCTGGTGAAGAGACACACGTTGACGGGCGTTTCGTTCATGACCATGCGCTCAATGGTATCGAGCTGGGTCACAATGTTCTGTGCGGCGGCATCGCCTGCCTCATAGCCGGCACCGTTGCCGTTGAGCGCGGTGCCTAAACAGCGGTAGAGATTAAGAAAGCCGGTGCGGGTGGTGGGCTCCACAAGCTGCAGAACGGTGCAGCCGGCAGCGGAAAAGGTTTCAAGGTCGGCTATGGAAGTGTCCATGTCCACGATGACAAGGTCGGCACCCATGTTGATTATGTTGTCAACGGCGGGCTTGTCGGAGGTGCCGCAGGGAGTGATGGCCTGCAGCTGGGCAAGCTCGGTGTTACCGGGACGGCCGTCCAGCAGACTGACGTAGCCCATGTCCACAATGGCCTCGGCATAGTTGACCGAAAGGCAGACCACGGTTTCGGGCTGTTTTTCAATGGTCACGCCGGCAACGGAAACAGGATAGCTTCCGGAGGGCATGCGCCCGTCCTCCTTGCCGCAGCCGGCAAAGGGGATGAGAACCATCACGGACAGTGCTGCGGTCAGCAGTATGGAAATAACTCTTTTAAGCATGATATCACACCTCTTGAAAAAATGCAGATATTTGGTTGGACAAAGGTCACTGCCCTTCGCCGGAAAGCTCGCGGAGCTTGTCCCGCAGGCGTAAAAAATCCTCGAAGGCCTCAGGCTTCTGCTTCGGGTTGCGCAGCAGAGCCGCCGGATGGAGCATGGGCATCATCAGCACGCCGTTCTTTTCGGTGAACTGACCGTGCTGCCGGGTTATTTTAATGTCCGGGTCGATTATCCGGGCAGAAGCGATGCGTCCCAGACACACGATTATCTTTGGCTTTATTACAGCCACCTGCTGCCGCAGCCAGTCGATGCACATCTCCTGCTCCTCCGGCAGAGGATCGCGGTTGTGGGGCGGGCGGCTTTTGACTATGTTGGCGATATATATGTTGCTTTCGCGGGAAAGCCCGACTGCGTCCAGCATGAGATCCAGCAGCTTTCCGGCCCTGCCAACAAAGGGCTGTCCGGTGAGATCCTCCTGTTCGCCGGGACCTTCACCGATGAACATTATGTCCGCTTCGGGGTTGCCCACGCCGAACACCACATTGGTGCGGGTGGAGCACAGCCCGCATTTTTGGCAGACAAGGCAGCTTTCTCTGAGCCTGTCCAGCTCGCTCATGGCGTGCACCTCCAGATGATGATCGTAGAATTGTTCGCTATTGCCCTTGAAATAAAAGCACGATTGCTATACAATATGGTTGAAGAACTCGGAATGCCGTCTGATTTGTTCAGACAGCGCCGAAATAATAAAAAATGAGGAGTAATCTGAAAATGAAGATTCTTGTCGAGACCTCCGCCCGTCACGTCCATATCACCGAGGAGCAGCTTGCCATCCTGTTCGGTGAGGGACATCAGCTGACCAAGAAGAAGGATCTGTCCCAGCCCGGTCAGTTTGCCTGCGAAGAGCGCGTCACCGTCGTCGGCCCCAAGGGCGAGATGGCCGGTGTTTCCATCCTCGGTCCCACCCGTCCCGCCGGTCAGGTAGAGCTTTCTCTCACCGATGCCCGCAAGCTGGGTCTGGCTGTCCCTGTCCGTGAGTCCGGCGACCTCGAAGGAAGTCCCGCCTGCAAGCTGGTCGGCCCCTGCGGTGAGGTCGAGCTGCCCTGCGGCTCCATCGCTGCCAAGCGTCACATCCACCTGTCCGACACTGAGGCTGCCGAGTTCGGTCTTGCTGACAAGCAGGTCGTTTCCGTCAAGGTTGAGACCAACGGCCGCTCCCTGAGCTTCGGCGATGTTGTCGTCCGCGTCAGCCCCAAGTTCGCTGCCGCCATGCACATCGACACCGACGAGTCCAATGCCGCCGGCTGCGCCGGAGAGGTCTGGGGCGAGATCATTCCGTAAGGAACAGATACAGCTATTATAACACAACTCACCGGCTGAGAAAAGACTCAGCCGGTGAGTTATTTTTAAATAATTAATAATGAAGAGTGAATAATGAATAATTGCGGTAAAGCTTCGCCGGTGGCCAAGCCGTTTTATATAGCCTTTTTGCAGGCCTCGAACAGGCCGTTGATGTAGGCGGCACCGAGGGCGCGGTCGTAGAGGCCGTAGCCGGGCTTGCCGGTTTCGCCCCAGATCATGCGTCCGTGGTCGGGACGGACGTAGCCCTCAAAGCCGTTGTCGGACAGAGCTTTAACGATGGCGAACATATCCAGCGTGCCGCAGTCGGACAGATGGGCAGTCTCCTCAAAGGAGCCGTCCTCCATGATCTTCACGTTGCGGATGTGGGCAAAGGCGATGCGGTCCTTTGCGGCGTATTTTGCGGCAAGGGCGGGCATATCGTTCTTTGCCGAGCAGCCGAGGCTGCCGGTGCACAGGCACAGACTGTTGGCGGGACTGTCAACAGCAGCCAGCAGGCGGTCGAGACTTTCCTCACAGGTGATTATGCGGGGCAGGCCGAGAATGGGGTAGGGAGGATCGTCCGGGTGGATGGCCATGCGGACGCCGCACTCCTCGGCGACGGGAATGATCTTTTTGAGGAAGCGCTCAAGGTTGTTCCACAGACCTTCCTCGCCGATCTTCTCATAGGCGGAAATCAGCTCGCGCACCTCGTCCTGAGTGTAGCTGGAGTCCCAGCCGGGAAGATGAATGTCGTCCTTGAGAGGGTCAAGGCCGCGCAGCTGATCCCAGTACATGACAAGGCTGGTGGAGCCGTCGGCGGCCGGACGGTCAAGCTGGGTGCGGGTCCAGTCGAAGACCGGCATGAAGTTATAGGTGATGCACTTGATGCCGTACTTTGCGCAGCGGCGGATGTTTTCGCAGTACACATCCACCAGCTCGTCCACGTTGTTGCGCCACAGCTTGATGTCTTCGTGAACGGGCACCGATTCCACCACGTCGAAAACAAGGCCGTGCTCTTCGCACTGAGCCTTGATGCGTGCAAGGCTTTCCTCCGGCCAGACCTCGCCGGGAGCCACGTCGTACACCGCCGACACGATGCTTCTCATGCCGGGAATCTGGGAAATCTGTCGCAGGGTGACGGGATCATCCTCGCCGTACCAGCGGAAGGACATATACATAATGGATACCTCCGTTATTATTCTGAGTCACGAAACAGTCGTGCCAGTTTATGTTATTATACCAAATAATAATGACGGATGCAATGACAATTATGCAATTGCTATAAATTTCACGGTGGGACAAAACCGGCACTCTGTGCAGGGAAATTATGCCCGCCGAGGGTTGTCTTACGGCAGCTGTCCTGTACAGCCGTCTGAAGGCTCAACGTGCACGGTGACGGCGGTGCGGGTACAGTTCCTCTCAATAAGGCAGAGAGCGGTCGATGTATGCCCTTACCTTGTCCCGGAACGCGTCATAATCGTTGTTTATCGCCAGAGAGTCATAAAGCTCTCCGGCGCTGTTCTGAAATTCCTTTTCCGTCATGGAGGCAGCTTTCGTGAGGATCTGCGCCTCATGTGCAGCATCGCAGCGGTGAAGGGCGGCTGTGATATACGGTACGCTGCCGGCAAGATTGCCGGATATGACCTCCTCCGGACCGCCCGTCTGAAGCTCGGTGTCGTAATCAATTATCATGATCACATCGCGGACAAACTGAGGATATCGGGGAAGCATCGGTCTTACATCGCTTTCGGAAAAGATGGCGGTCATGGCCTGAAGAAAATCATCGCCGGACAGCTTTGCGTCAAATGCATGGTCGATAAAGTTCATTTTGTCCTCCCTTCCTGTGATTTGAAGTCATGGGCTGCGTCAGGTCTGCTGGTGCTGCATTGAAGCAACCCTGCAATCGGGACAGAATTCAATGTAAAGGGTGCCCTCCATGAGGTCGCTCATTATGCTTTCCCAGCTGAGCTGCGCCAGATATCGCATGGGCTTTCCGCAGTCGGGACATCGGGTGATGACGCAGTCCTGGATCCAGAAGGCAAAGCCGCCGAGGGTGTTGGCGTCCCAGTTTATGGCGTCGTAAAAGAGGGGAACATCCTTTTCGCCCAGTCCCATGCCGTTGTGCTCAAGCTGCTCGTAATCCTCGGCGGACAGAAAGCATTCTTCGCTGTCCGAAAGACCCTTGTAGGGGAAGCAGGCGGTGCTTGTGTCGTCGGGCTCAAAGCGGCTGAATACCGGCTCGCCCATGACGCAGTTGGGACAGCAGGTGGCGGTTATCTTTCCCTTGACGCCGAGGAACTCAAGCCGCGGGTCGGTTCCGTCCACGCACAGGATGTCCACCAGTCTGCTGCCGCAATGGGGGCAGGTGTCCTCTCTGGGCCTGCCGATGACCAGCGCGCGGTCTTCTGTGTTCTTTTTTACAATGGGGTAGCATTTGTCAAAATTCACCGGCAGATAGTTGCCCGAAGAATCAAAGGACCAGCCGCCGATGCAGGCGTACATGTCGGGGTCGACATAAAGCTCCTTTCGCCAGCCCTTCGGGTTTTTCTGCAGCTCGAAGAGGCATCTGCGCGCTTCGCTGTCGCCCTGCATGGCAAGGCAGGTCATCAGACGACCGGCAGTCCACCCGTCTCCGGTGGTCATCAGCCTGCCGATAAGCTCGTCCCGGACGTCAGCCGGTGCGTGATAATATATCTCCGGTGGAAGATATACTTCTGCCTTTACCGCGGCACGCTGCAGCTCCGGGGAGATGATGCCGTGGCAGGAAAGACAGTCCCAGAAGTAATTTTCCGCCTTGTCATCCCGTTTGCCCAGCTCCTCCGGGTGCTCGGTCAGATATTTCTGCCGCCCGGCTATCTCTTCGCCGGTCAGGCTCAGGGCTTCCATGCGTTCCTTTTCGGCTCTGCACAGCCAGCACAGACCCTCGTAGCCTATCGCTCTGCCGCAGACGGTGCAGTTGTGATCAAGTGCCATTTGACATTCTCCTTTCGTGGGACGGGTCAGCGGCGCGCGGCCTTTTTTGCGGCCTTTGCGGCCTTGCGGGCCTCTTTCTGCGCCTGTTTTTCCGCCTTGAGAGCTGCCTTAAGCTCCCTGCGGGAAAGGGGAGCGGCGGAAGCTGTGGCTGCCGGTGCGGGCTGTTCTGCGGGAACAGGTGCTTCCGGCGCGGCATATGAAGCCTGCGTGGTATCAATATCGTCGTCGCAGTCGGCTGCATCGGTCAGAGGTGCGGCGGGGACAGGAAGCGATGCGGCCTCACGGGTGAGCTTCCGGAGCATCTTGTCCGCCTCGCTGCTGCCCAGTGCAGCGGCCTGACCGTACCAGTAAATGGCCTTGTGAATGTCACCGGTTATGTACTTGCCTGCGTAGTAGAGCTGACCGAGGGAGGTCATGGCGCGCTGACCGCCGAAGTCGGCGGAGCGTGCAAACCACTCTTCGCATTTTGCCATATTCTTATCCACGCCGAAGCCCCGGTTATACATGATGCCCAGCCGACGCATGGACACAAAGTTGCCCAGTGACGCCGAGCGGTAGTACCAGCTGTAGGCCTTGCCGTGATCCTGCTCCACATGCTGTCCCTTGCGGTACATGTCGCCCAGACTGCGCATGGCGATGCTGTCGCCCTGCTGAGCAGCGTTGTAATACCACTTGAAGGCGTCGGGCATGTCCTTCTGTTCTTTGTATTTGTCGCCCAGCCGGCGCATGGCGGCACCGCCGTTGAGTGAGGCGGCCTTGATATACCATTGTTCGGCAAGGGCTTCGCTGCGTTCCGTACCAAGACCTTCGGAATACATTTCGGCGAGGTTCCACATAGCGTCACCGACACCCTGTTCAGCCGAGCGGCTGAAGAGCTCAAAGGCCTTTGCGCTGTCTTTGGGTACGTAGTCTCCGCTGCGGTACATTACGCCCAGAGCGCACTGTCCCTTTGCACTGCCGAGCTTTGCTGCGGCTGCGAACAGTTCGGCTGCCTTGCCGGGGTCACGTCCGGCGCCTCTGCCTGTGCGGTACATACAGCCCCGGCGGTAGGTCAGTTCGGGGTCGCCGAGCTTTGTTCCCAGCTCTGCGTATTCGCGGCATTCCTTGAGACCGCAGTTATCGGGGTCGTTTTTGTGCCGGTCGTAGTAATAGCTGAAAAGTGCATTGGCGGCCTTGCAGCGCAGGGCATTGACATCATCGCCCTCCACCGAAAAATACGCCACCGATTCCAGCAGGTCGATTCCCTTTGTCACGTCCTTTGCGGTGCATATGCCGTTGAGGTACGCGCAGCCCATCAGATACCAGTCGTAGGGTGCGATGTAAATGAGCGACTGACCGCTTTCCATGACCGGTCGGAGCTTGCAGATTTCGCCCGTAAGAGACGAGCTGACCGCCAGACGGTCAAGTATGCGGGTCAGGGCATCGTTGAATTCCGGCTCGCTCTGGGGAGTGTCGTCGTCGCCTCCCGGCCAGTTTATGATATGGACGGAGCTGTTGAGACGGCTCTCCACCACACTGTATTTTGAAGAGGGAAAGTCAAAGGCGATAGGGATGATGAGCTTGTTGCTGTCCTGCGCCAGCTTTATTTCGGTAGCCCATATGTATTCCGACTCCAGCACGTTGGCGGTGAGCAGCAGGATGACTGCGTCGCTCTCCAGAATGGCGGCGCGTATCTCGTCGTTGTAATCACCGCCGGGAGAAAGCAGACCGTCGTGCCACACGGCACAGGAGGAGAGGTTGGCGATGCGCCTGGCGGCAAGGTCACGGGTGTAGAGCAGCCCCTCGTCGGTGGACTGCTTTTTTTCGTGCTTTTTGTAGCTTATGAAAATCTTTGCCTCGTCGCCCAGAGGTACGGTGCTCAGAGCACCGGTATCCTCGCGGGTCATGTAGGAAAGACCGGATGTGCTTTTCATGTGAGAACAAACTCCTTTCGGCGGCAATATACGGCATGGCGTATATACATTATTATTCCATCCCTTGCTCAAGTCAATACATCTGCCGCCAAAACGCACAAATTCCCTGTGCAAAACACGACATTTCTTGCAACCTGCGGAATACTCATTTGTGAGCAAGGATATTGCAAAAATAAAATGGGTATGTTAAAATAATAACGCTGCGCGTGTAGAACGCATATCGTTCTGTACCGAACGTACAACACGCGGCGTATGCAATCTGCATTTGCCCGGGCGAGCAGTATTGCCGCCAAAGGCAGAATATATCTTGAGAGCCGCCGCACACGCGGGGCGGAAAGGAAATTAGCATGAATTATCTCAACAAGAAGACCGT
>JAZUOR010000253.1:0-3812 GCA_045604745.1 Acutalibacteraceae bacterium
CCGTTTGGTGTCGCAGTTGATGAATCCCAGCACATCGTTTATCAGAACCCGAAGCTTACTCCGAAACAGCGCACCGCCGAATGGCGCAAGCTGGAGCAGAAGTATATGCCTTGGAGAGACTGGGACGGAGATGAGTTCTTCGAGAAAGGCGGCTGGTGGTATCACAAGATACACATCTTCCTTTATCCCATGTACTACATCAACTACACGCTCACCACAATGGGCGCGCTGGAATTCGGAAAGCGCTCGGTCGAGAACTGGGACGGCACATGGAAGGATTATCTCGCCCTGTGCGACGCCGGCGGCTCGCTGAGTTATCTTAACCTGCTCAAGGTGGCAGGTGTTTCTGTCCCATTTGAGGAGGGTGCCGTTGAGCGCGCCACCTCCTACGCCCGTCAGACTCTGCGGGATGCCATAGAAAAGGAAGGAAGCCTCGACTGATTATGGACAGCATCCGTAAGATAGTATTCATCTGTACAGGAAACATCTGCCGCTCGCCGATGGCTCTCGGCTTTGCAAGGCGCGAGGCAGACGAACGGCGTTTATCTGTGAAGCTGACCAGTGCCGGCATCAGTGCCCTTGACGGCTGCGAAGCTTCGCGCAACGCCGTGGAAGCCTGCGCCGAGCGTGATATTGACATCAGCGCCCACAGAGCCGCACAGCTTGACCCGTCACAGGACACCGACGACACCCTCTATGTCTGCATGACTCCGCAGCACATCCAATGGCTGCGGCGCATCGCCGGCATTGACCCGGAGCGTCTTGTCCTGCTGGGCAGCGGTGTTCCCGACCCTTACGGCGGTGACATCGACGTTTATCGCCGCACCAGAGATATTCTTGAAATGGAAGTACGCGACCTTTTTGACCGCTGCATGCCCATGATGCGCAGCAAGGTTCAGCAGCAGGAGCAGCCCTCCTGCGATTCCGAACCTGAGCTGCTGCCGGTTATTGTGGATATGCAGGAAAGCGATCTGCCCGATGTGGCAGAACTCGAAAAGCGATGCTTCAACGACCCGTGGTCCGAATCCGCCCTCGCCGATTCACTGGACGACCCATGTGCCAAGCTTATGGTTGCGCTGTACGGCGGTGCCGTGTGCGGCTACATCTGTCTGATGCTGACCGACGACAACGGCTACATTCCCCGTGTGTGTGTCCGTCCCGCCTATCGCCGCAGAGGCATTGCCACCGCTCTGATGGATACCGCCGAGACCGCTGCAAAGGTCTTTGGCTGCACCTCTGTCACACTTGAGGTGCGCGAGTCCAATTCTGCCGCCATTGCTCTGTACGAAAGCCTCGGCTACCGTCCGCTGGGCAAGCGTCCCGGTTTCTACACCGACCCGATTGAGGCTGCCATAGTCATGTCCAAGCCCATCGACCGGTGGGAGGACGACCAATGAGCGTACAGCAGGAGCTGCTGGGCAAGGTGCGGGCAGCCGTTGATAAATACGGCATGATACCTTCCGGAGGCTCGGTTGCCGTGGGCATCTCCGGCGGAAAGGATTCCCTTTGTGCCCTTTACGCCCTTTCCCGTCTTCGGGAATTCCACCCCAGCGGATTTGCCGTAAAAGCCATAAGTGCCGATATGTTCTTTCATGGCAAGGCCACTGATTTTTCAGCGGTCACCGCTTTCTGCGAGCAACTCGGCGTTGAGCATATTATCCGTCCAACACGGCTTTATGAGGTCATTTTTGAGGAACGAAAGGAGAGCAATCCCTGTTCTCTGTGTTCACGTATGCGCCGGGGCATACTGCATGCCGAAGCCAAAGCTGCCGGTTGTGATATCGTAGCGCTTGGACACCACGCCGACGATGCCGCCGAAACGGTCATGATGAACCTTCTGCGCGGCGGGCGTTTTGAGGGCCTGCCTCCCAGAAGCTATCTCGACCGACGCGACATAACCGTTATCCGTCCGCTGATATTCTGCTCCGAAGCCCTGTGCTCCCGCGCAGCAAAGGAGCTTGATTTTCCGGTGGTGAAGTCCGGCTGTCCCGTTGACGGAGACACCGAGCGGGCAAAGGTGCGCAGGCTCATCGAGCAGCTTGCATCCGACTATCCTGATATTAAGACCAAGCTGACCGGAGCAGCCGAACGATTCTACGGCGACCGGTAATTTTATTATGAAATAATCCAAAACGGAGCTACTATGAGCAGAAAAACACGCAGACAGGAAATAGTGGGCGAGTACCGCAAGGAACAGATACAGGTCATCGCTCTCATCATAGCCTTCCTCCTTCTTCTTACCGCCATGATGGCCAACTGCGGCCACAACTGCGGCTGCGGCTGCGAGGGTTGCGGCAACGACGATCAGCCCGCAAGCAGCACCGATACCGTTGAGGAGGAAGAGGTCAGGCAGGGCGCAGTTGATATCGACCAGCTGTGGGTCAGCCTCAACGCCGAGGACAGGCAGTTTATCCTCAACCTGACCGAATATCCCCGTCTGGTCAATCTTGACAATCCTCTGCCGTTGGGATATGCTCCGCCGGATCCGGTCATGCTTCACGGCATGCCCGACGGAGAAGCAAACCGCCTCGATTATACCGCCGCCAACGCCTTTTTTGCTCTGCGGCAGGCTATGCTGAACGACGGCATTGCCGTTCTTCCTCTCAGCGGCTACCGCACCTACGACGAGCAGACCATGATATTCAATTACAACGTGCAGCTGCACATGGAAGAGGGCATGTCTGCCGAGGAGGCAAGAGAGTATACCGAAAGCTTTGTCGCCATTCCGGGCACCAGTGAGCACCAGTACGGACGCTCTATTGACGTGACCATAGACGGCACTACCAACCATAGCTTCCATGAGACCGAGCACGGTCAGTGGCTCATCGACCATGCCCATGAACACGGCTTTGTCATACGCTATCCTGAGGACAAGGTTGACATCACCGGCATCAACTACGAACCGTGGCATCTGCGGTGGGTAGGAAACGATCACGCCGATTTCATGACCCGCCACAACCTCTGCCTTGAGGAATATGTTCAGCTCATAAACAAATATAATCCCTCGGCGGTGATAAGTGATGATTGATCGTACACCCCTTTATTCCGCCCTTATCGGCCACACCGGGCTGAACAGAGTCTCTCTTCATACTCCCGGACATAAAGGCTGCGCTGATATTCTGTCCCCTTTGAGCCTGTCGCTCGACCTTACCGAGCTGCCCGACACCGACGCACTTTACGAAGCCGACGGTGCCATCGCTCAGGCCGAGGAGCTTGCCTCCGCACTGTATGGCTCTGACAAAACGGTGTTTTCCGCCGGCGGCTGTTCTCTTGCCATTCAGGCAATGCTGCGGTGCTGCTGCAGAGAGGGCGACAGAATAATTATGGATCGCGGCTGCCACCGCACAGCGGTCAACGCTGCTGCTCTGCTCGGACTTGAGCCAGTGTGGCTCATGAGTGAGCGCACCGGCTCCGACGGCCTTTTTCCTCTGCCGGATGTGCACGACGTTGCCCGTCTGCTTGCCGCTCATTCTGATATCCGTGCGGTTTATCTCACCTCTCCCGACTACATGGGGCGTCTGTGCGATATCGCCGGTATATCTGCGCTGTGCAAAGAACGAGGCATTCCCCTGCTGGTGGATAATGCTCACGGTAGTCATCTCATTGCCTTTGACCGCCTTCATCCGCTGCATCAGGGTGCATCCATGACTGCCTGCTCAGCTCACAAGACACTGCCGGTGCTCACCGGAGGAGCCTTTCTGAGCAGTGCTGATCCTGTGCTCTCAGGACGAATGAAAAGTGCCATGGCGCCTTTTGGCTCCACCAGCCCATCCTATCTGGTAATGGCCTCCCTCGGTCTGTGCCGCGCATGG
>JAZUOR010000254.1:0-5186 GCA_045604745.1 Acutalibacteraceae bacterium
GGCGCATGCGGGTGTATCGCCGGGGTACCTGTCCAAGCTGTTTGGCAGGGAAATGAATATTTCGGTAACGGACTATATCCGCGACCGCAAGATAGAGTCGGCTCAGGAGCTGCTGAAATACTCCACTCTTTCCGTTACCGAAATAGCCAGCTATCTTGCGTTTGCGTCCCAGAGCTACTTTGTTCAGGTTTTCCGAAAGGCGACCGGAATTACGCCCAAGCGTTACCGGGATAGCTTTTTTCAGCGCGGCGGCAGCTTTATGCGCAAATAAACCATATCAGGCACCAGTTGACCGGCTGCTTCGGCAGCCGTTTATTTTGCACCTTAAAATTACATATTTATCCTTAAAATGATATCAGCTTGCACATAATTCATATATTATGGAATTGCAAAGGGAAAGAATTTACTCTGTTGACAGATGTAAAGGCGGTGTGCAGTATGAATACATTTGCAGGCTATACCAAAGGAATCAATCTGGGCGGCTGGCTCTCCCAGTGCGTACATACCAAAGAGCATTATGAGTCGTTCATTTCCGAAAGCGATATTGAAAAAATCGCGTCATGGGGAATGGATCACGTAAGACTGCCGGTAGATTACAATCTTGTGCAGAAAGACAGCGGCGAGCTCATAGAAGAAGGATGCATATACATTGACCGCTGCATTTCGTGGTGCAGAAATCACGGCCTTAACATGGTGCTTGATCTTCACCGCACTGCAGGATATTCGTTTGACGATACCGACGAAAACAAAACCTTTCTTCACAGCCCGGAGCTGCAGGAAAGATTCTATCTGCTCTGGGAGCAGCTTTCCGCAAGATTCGGCTCAGAAGAAATCGTTGCCTTTGAGCTGCTCAATGAGATAGATGCCCTTTCCGAGCCTCAGCTCTGGAATGACATAGCCCGGACGGCAATAGCAAAAATCCGGGTCAACGCTCCTCTCACAAGCATAATAGTCGGCGGTATAAACGGCAACAGCATTGTCGGCATCGAACATCTTGCGCCGCCCAGTGACGAACACATTGTGTATAATTTCCATTTCTATGACCCTCTCATTGTAACTCACCAGTCGGCTTACTGGATAGCTGAAATGCCGCGTGATTTCAGAATAAGCTATCCATGTCCCTTTGAGGAGTGCATGAGGTGCAGCGAAATGTTCCTGCCGGGAGAAAAGAACGATATCTACAGCGGCATCGTTCTGGATACGATGGACGTGAGTTTCATGGACATCGTCATAAGCCGTGCGGCGCGCATTGCACAGGAAAGGGGAGTGCCGCTCTACTGCGGTGAATACGGAATGATAGACCTTGCAGAAATAAGCGATTCCCTCAACTGGTTCAGAGATATCCACATGGTTTTCAGAAAATACGGCATCGGACACGCTGCATGGAACTACAAGGGCCTTGATTTTGACCTTTCCGGAAAGCGGTACGATGATGTAAGAAAAGAACTTCTGGCGCTGTAAAGCGTCCTGAGAATAAAAAACGAAAAGGAGACACTTTTATGAAGAAGAACAGACTGTTTGCGCTTGGCTGCTCACTTGCGCTCTTTGTCAGCGTTCTTGCCGGCTGCAGCGCACCCGTTCAGGAAGAGCCCGTGGAGGTTCCTCAGCTGGAGGGCTACAATCTGCTGTGGCATGATGAATTCAGCGGCGACGAACTGGACATGGACACGTGGAACTATGAGCCCCACGAGCCCGGCTGGACCAATCAGGAGCTTCAGGAGTACACCACCTCAACCGACAACGTGTATGTTGAAGACGGCAATCTTGTCATCAAGGCCATAAAGACCACCGACGAAAACGGCGGCGATTACTACACATCCGGCAAGGTCACCACACAGAACAAAAAGGATTTCATGTACGGCAAGGTTGTTGCCAGAGCCAAGGTGCCTGAGGGACAGGGCCTGTGGCCGGCAATCTGGATGATGCCCACTGTCGAAAGCTATTACGGTCAGTGGCCCAAGTGCGGCGAGATTGACATCATGGAAGTGCTGGGCAATCAGACCGACATCGCCTATACCACCATTCATTACGGCGAACCCCACGGCGAACAGCAGGGAACCTTAAAACTCGAAAACGGTGAAACCTTCGCCAACAGCTTCCACGAATACAGCGTTGAGTGGGAGCCCGGTGAATTCCGCTGGTATATCGACGGCAATCTCACTCTGACTGTAAACGACTGGTTTACTGCTGTCGAAGGAGAAGATGACAAGCCTTATCCCGCACCCTTCGACCAGACCTTCTTCGTGCAGATGAACCTTGCGGTCGGAGGCACCTGGCCGGGCAATCCCGACGAGACCACCGATTTTGACAACGCAAAGTTCCTCATCGACTATGTGCGCGTGTATCAGAAGCCGGAGTACGACACAAATGTCACCAAGCCTGAGGTCGAGTTCCGTGAGCCCACCGAGGACGGCAACTACGTGTTCAACGGCGACTTCTCCGAGGTCGAAGATCTGACCGACGACGTCAACTGGAAGTTCCTGCTCTTCAACGGCGGTGAGGGTGCTGCGAAGATAGAGGACAACACCATGATCATTACCAGTGAAGCCGAGGGTACCGAGGACTACTCCGTTCAGCTGGTTCAGCCCGAACTGCCCATGATTAAGGGCAAGTCCTACAGAGTAACCTTTGACGCTGCTTCCAACGAAACCCGCGATATCATCGTGTGCATTTCCGCTCCAACCTCCGGCTGGGTACGCTATCTGCCGGACACCGAGCTGACCATTACGCCTGAGTGGCAGACCTTTACCTATGAGTTTGATATGACCTCCAAGACCGACCACAACGGCCGTCTCGAATTCAATATGGGTCACAACGGCTCTGTTGCGGATGTATATATCAAAAATGTCCGCGTGGAGGTTATTGGCTGACAGCCGGCCTGAGCCGCTTCCGGAAACAGACCGCATTGCGGATGGCACAGAACAGGCAGAAAAAAACAAATTACCCGCCGGCAGACTCACATTTGCGTGAGCTGCCGGCGGGTAATTCTGTCTGTGCCGGAATATTTCTGCTGTGACCGCGCAGACAGGACTGTCACCGCCTATGCATCAGCGGCTCGCTGTGCAGGCGTGCGGTGGCTGTCAGACAGGCTGGGAATCTCCGGCGGCGGGCGGTGAATTCCTGCGTTCTGATTCATTCAGATGCACAGCGGACCTGTCTATCGAAGCCTCGCTGCACACATAACCCAGGGAGGAGGCCACAGCACCGGCAATGGCTGCGATCCGTGTGGCGTTGTCCAGCTCGCCGCACAGGGCGGTCAGCACACAGCCGACCACCGCGCCGACGGTTACCCACAGCTTCCGGCTGGAAAGCTTATTCATTATGGTCTTCATCGCAATCATTCTCCGTTGTGTTCGTTCTGTGTTTAGTCTTGCAGTTTTTAATTGCGGCAAGAGCGATTATCTCCACGCCCCAGAAGGAGAACCACGCAGTGGTCAGCGTAGGAGAAAGCTCAGTGCCGGTGACGATCTGCACGACGGTTACCGTGACCGCATACGCTATGACCGCTGCACAGGCTGCGATGAGTACAAGGTTGGACACTTTCTTCAGCTTCTCCATCATGGTTACTCCTCCGTCAGATGGTCAGCGGCCTGCTCGTTGAGGAACTGCAGGTAGGCGGCTCTGGCTGCGGCGTAGTCCGTTTTTGCCTCCCTGAGCTCACCGTTGGTGCTGCCTCGTTCAATGGCTACTGCCGTAGCATAGGCAAGCTTGCTGCTCGCCATAGTCATCTGCAGGTTGAGCAGGCTCTCCCGGCGACGCACGGCAGCGCGTTCCTCGGCGTGGCTGTCACGCTTTCTCTGGCTGCGCTGGATATAATAAACCGCCAGCACCAGCACGACCGATTCAACGAGCGTAGTGATTATATACTGCCACATGGTCACACCTTCCCTTCGAGTGCGCTTTTGGTTTTTGCACCGGCGAGGCCGTCTGCTGTAAGGTCAAGCGCGGACTGAAAGGCAACGACCGCCTTTTCTGTCTTTGCACCGAAGTCACCGTCAACGCTTACCGGATAACCCCACAGCTGAAGCCACCACTGGAGCCATCGCACGCCGCTGCCTTTGCTGCCGCGTCGGAGGGTAGCGGTCGGTTTTGCGTAAGGACACCTGCCGCCGTGGCCGGATACAGAACGGTCACCGCTGCCGGTGTTCTTCCAGTAGGATTTGCCGACGCGGGTGTCGACGTGGACGAATCTCTGTGCGGTATACAATCCAACGCCTCCGCAGCCGATGGCCTGTGCAAAGCGTGCCACGTCGGCAGGGGATCGGCCGGAGGTCACTATGTCGGCGGCAGTGCCCCTGATATGCTGGCTGTTTGCCGAACCACCGATTCTGCGGTTGTAGTCTGCGGTGCGATAGGCGGATGTGATCCTGACCGCATCGCCGGTATACACTCGTATCTGCTCAAGCCTGCCGGGCAGACTGTCGTCAATGAGGATGGTGTCGCTGCCGTCTTTGCAGGCAAACTCCCGCACCTTGAAGTGTGGCGTGAGCTGCCGGGTGCCATCCTTTTTCAGTGAGTATTTTCTGCTTGTCATGGTCTGAGCTTCTTACGGAGTCATGGAATCGACAGCGTACTGAGCGTCAATGGCAGCCTGAATGGCGGCAAGGTCGGTTTCGGTAAGCACACCTTTTTCCAGCCATCCGGCGGCATTGAGGATGATCTGATAGTCAGCCATGTGACCGACGGCTCTGATAAATCCGTCCTTAACGAACTTAGAAAGAGAAAACATTATACATTACCTCCGGTAGAGAGAATAGCGGCCTGAAGCGCCGCGAATTTATTGTCGATATATGCCTTGGTGTCTGCGATGTAGCTGACAGTCATGCCTGCCCCGCCGTCATTGAGTATGGTCGTGACCGGACTGAGTGCGGTCAGTGAGGCAAAGGCAGAGAGTTCTTCGGGATCAATGTCCTCCTGATACGGTTCGGAAAGTGCATAAAGCACAGCTGCGCCGACGGACAGCTCGCCTGTGCTCGAAATCCATGTATCGCCTACGTTTTCACCGCTGTAGCTGTCAATTCTGCCGACATTGTGCTCGTGCTTTCCTGTTTTGTAGTTTTTGCAGTCGGACAGATACATCTGCCCGTTTCCGTCTGTGTAGTTGCCGCCGCCTGTGACCGGTATGCCGGGCAAGCCGCTTGGGGTGGAGAGCACAACGGAGTCTCCTTCGTAGGGTTCATAGGTTG
>JAZUOR010000255.1:0-3674 GCA_045604745.1 Acutalibacteraceae bacterium
TCACAGAACGACATGGCTACGATCCGACTTTTACCAAAGGGCTCTGAGCCTATGGTCATAGCCTGATCGGACAGGTCAAAGCCGCATATGGCAGCTGTGCCGGCAGCGAGAAGTATATCGTTCAGCCCGCAGCCTGCGGAGCGTACGGCAAACTCGGTCGGTTCCAGCCAGACGCCGCTCACGGTGGGCAGCTCACGCTGGGCGCAAAGGACTGCGCGCTCGGACGTGATGCTGGACAGCGTCAGCGTGTCACGCGTACCGGTGCCGCAGGTGACCAGCGGGTTGTAATGTCCGCTGAGAGCCTTGCGCATCCGTCGGTTGTCGCCGGCTCCCAGCACAATCACGTTCTCGGCAAGCATAAGCCGGCGAGGCGCGGAACCGTCGGCGATAACCAGAACGGTGTCAGGTGTGGTAACCTGCTCAAGGCGGCTTACTGCATCCACCGAGCATACCGGCTGACCGCTTCCCAGTGCCTCAACGCCTCTTGAGGTGTGCAGACAGACACCGCCGAAGTGGGTCAGTGCACCGGCGGCGACCCGTGCGATACGGTCTGGCTTCTGAGCGTAGACAACGACATTTATCAAGCTTTGAACACTCCCGACAGTCGAATATTGGCGCACCGGTTTTACAAGCCTATTATTCCGGCAGCGGTTCGGATTATTCGGCCCGGCAGTGCAGGATAAATCATGCCGGACGGGAAAAGTGAAAAATGCACCTGCATATAAATACGAATAGTAATAATCGAGTACGATAATACGAAATAACGGAGGATTTCACATGAAAGTGACCGTTCTGGGCACCGGCAGCTGGGGTACAGCTCTGGCTCTGGTGCTGGCTGACAACGGCAACGACGTGCGCATGTACGGCGTTGACCACACCGAGATCGACGACATCAACCGCAAGCATCGCAACAACCGCTACTTCCACGGCGCTCCGCTTCCCGAAAGCATCCGTGCCTTTGCTGATCCCAAGGAGGCTGCGGAAGGCTGTGAGCTGCTGCTGATAACCGTTCCAACCAAGTTTGTTGCCGACGCTCTGAGAACGGTCAGACCCTACATCGCTCCCGGCACGCTGGTGGTCAACGCCAGCATGGGCTTTGACCCTGCCACCAACAACCGCATGAGCCAGACCGTACGCGAGGTGCTGGGTGACTGCGGCATTCGTCCCGTGGTATCCATCATCGGACCCAGCCACGCTGAGGAGGTTGTTTTGCGTAAGCTGACCGCCATCTGCGCTGTTTCCCTCGACCACGACGCTGCTGAGGAAGTGCAGAAGGTGTTCTCCAACGGCTACATGCGCCTGTACATAAATTACGACGAGATAGGTGCCGAGTATGGTGTGGCAATGAAGAATGTCATCGCTCTTGCTTCGGGCATGATGGCCGGCAGAGGCTACGGCGACAACGGCAGAGCGGCTCTGGTAACCAGAGGTATCGCCGAAATGATACGCTACGGTGTGTCCAAGGGCGGCAAAAAGGAGACCTACATCGGCCTTACCGGCGTGGGTGATCTGGTTGTCACCTGCTTCAGTCCCCATTCGCGCAACTATCAGGCGGGCTACACCATCGGTCAGGATGACGGTGCGGAGAATTTCTTCCGGGATAACGTAAAGACCGTCGAGGGAGTCAACAGCTGCAAGGTCATCTATGAGGATGTAATAAACAACTGCGATTTTGAAATGCCCATCATCGGCAGCGTGTACGATGTCCTGTTCAACGGCAAGCGTCCCTCCGAGGCAATCGACGAGCTGATGAACCGTCCGCTCATTGAGGAGAGCATCTGAACGCAGCCGCGATAATGATAAGATTACGGCAGACCGATACATAAGCTTTCGTTTAACAGCAGCTCTGAGCCGACATGGCGGTGAGCTGCTGTTTGTGCGTTCTCTGCTACTGAGACAATTCACAGCCGGAACCGACGGCAACATAAAATAAAATCTCTTGATTTCTGTAAACCAATATGCTATAATTACTTCGCAGTAACAAAACAGAGAACCGAAAGGAGTAAATGAATGGAAAAATTCATCCCCTTTGAGAAGCTTTCAAAGAAGCAGCAGCGTGAGCTCAACAACCAGAAAAGAAAAACCTGGGGAGAGCTTAGTCCGGTAACCCGCCGCCCGGAAAATCCCAAGGCATACAACCGCAAAAAGGCACGGAAGTGGAGTGATGATCACCACTGTTCCGTGTCTTTTTAATTAGTATTTACATGAAACCTGATTGTACAGCATATATGCCGATAAAACCTTGTGTTCAGCCGGTCAGGTGCAGGGTGAAAAGATCTTAATGCCGTGAAATCATGCGGATATGTGAAGCAAAACAAGCTTCAGAGACGCAAAGTCCTATTGATAGCCCTTCAGTGGATACATTAGCCTTGACAACAGGAAAGATATGTGATATATTTCCACATAGAACATATGCGGTTTATTTTTTTGCCCCAGAAAAGAACATATGTTCGATGTGAGGTATAATGATGGGCTGATATGACACAATGAGGAGAACAGAATGAACAAAGATAACTACCGGGATTATGTGACCGAAGCCTTTCGGTATTACGCCATGTGCGGGCGGCCGTGCGCTGCGGACATCAGGAAAGTGCGAACCGTTCTGCCGCCAAACTGCCGCGGAGGTGTTGCCGATCTGGAGGCGGTAAGTCGTACCATTGAGCGCCTTGCCTACGAAAAGGACGGGCAGCTTATGCGGAGGACCCTGGAGACGGTGTATTTTGCCGATCCAAGACATTTTGCCAGCCGAGGAGAGATAAGCCGGCGTGTGGGAAAGGCGTCAATGGAGCTGTGCGTAAGCGAGGCAACGGTTTACCGCATGATGCGCAGGCTGCGGCTACTTATGGCAATAGAGCGCGGTCTGCGGGTGGACGAGGATGAACTGGTGCTTATGTTTGACCGCACGCGCAATATTGACAGGGAAAAGGCAAGCGGGTGGGCTTTGTCAGACACAGCCGCAGGTGAGCGGGTCTCCTGAAACGGAAAGACTGCGGATAATGGGGGATTTTTTGATGTATTTTCAATTTTCGTTGTGCAATGCGTCCGGTGGTGGTATAATAAAGAAATCACGAAATACATCTAAGTCTACAGGAGTGTTGCAGGATGAAGAACCGACTGATCCGCATCCTTTCGCTGCTGCTGGCGGTCACGGTAGTGTTTGCTGCCGGTGCCCTGCCTGCCGCGGCTATGGAGTCAGAATTCTATCATTCGGAAAGCTATACCGGCAGTGAATATTATCAGAAGCTCTGCGAGGTTCAGCTGACCGGAGTTCCACGGATTGACACGGTCAATATAGCTCTTTCCCAGCTGGGCTACAGCGAGGGCGGCATGGAGGGTGAGTATTCCGGTTCGGGCTACCGTCTGTGCAACAACTATTCCGAATACGGTCACAATTTCGGCAAGCCGGACTGCATCTGGTGTACCACGTTTGTCTGGTGGTGCATCCGTCAGGCGGGACTGGATCACACTGTTTTTCCTGATACGGTGTGGCCGAGACTGCTGACGGTCAACTGCCCTTACGTGGCGTACAGTCCCAGTGCCTTTATGCAGCCGGGTGATCTGCTGTTTGTGGAAAACAGCGGCGACACCACCAGCGACCATCTGGCAATGGTGGTGGAAGTGACCGATACGCATATTATCACAATAGAGGGCAACTGCGGCAACGCGGTGGCGAA
>JAZUOR010000256.1:0-2008 GCA_045604745.1 Acutalibacteraceae bacterium
CTCGACAATCTGTTCAGCCAGATGCAGGAGGGCGAGATGAAAGAGCTCAAGATCATCGTCAAGGGTGACGTTATGGGCTCGGTTGAGGCTGTCCGCCAGTCCCTCGAAAAGCTCAGCAACGAGGAAGTGCGCGTTCACATCATCCACGGTGCCGTCGGTGCCGTCAACGAGTCGGACGTCATGCTGGCCAACGCCTCCAACGCCATCATCGTCGGCTTCAACGTCCGTCCCGACCCTGTTGCCGCCGAGTTTGCCGAGCGCAGCGGCGTCGATATGCGCCTCTACCGCATCATCTACGACTGCATCGAGGAAATCAGCTCCGCCATGAAGGGCATGCTGGCTCCCAAGACCCGTGTTGTGGATCTCGGACGTGCTGAGGTCAGACAGACCATCAAGATCAGCTCGATCGGTACAGTTGCAGGCTGCTACGTGGTCAGCGGCAAGATCGAGCGTCGTGCCCTCATCCGCGTGGTTCGCGACGGTATTGTTATCGCCGAGGATCAGATCAAGTCTCTGCGCCGCTTCAAGGACGATGTCAAGGAAGTTCAGCAGGGCTATGAGTGCGGTATCGGCCTTGAAAAGTTCAACGACATCAAGGAGGGTGACTTCCTTGAGGCCTTCATCATCGAGGAATATCGTGATTGATCGTTAGTTCCGAGGAGGAAATAAAATGGCAAGTCACAGAAGCGACCGCCTTAATGAAGATATAATGCGCGAGATGTGTGCCATCATCCGTACACTCAAGGATCCGCGCATCAGCCCGCTGCTGTCGGTGGTGCGGGTGGAGGTCACCAACGACCTTTCCTATGCCACCTGCTATGTCAGCTGCATTGAGGGCTTTGAAAAGGCTAAGGAATCGGTCAAGGGTCTCCAGTCGGCGGCAGGTTACATCCGCCGTGCTCTGGGCAGCGCTCTCAAGCTGCGCAAGGTGCCCGAACCCAGATTTGTAGCCGACAATTCCATCGAACGCAGCGCACACATCAACAAGATACTCATTGATGTCCGTCCTGAGGGAGGATATCCTGAGGATGACGCTGAGGACGAGGAATAATTACAGCGGTAATGCCGGTGTCAGGCACAATGGCATTACACCAATAAAGAAAGGAACGGCCGGCGAGAATACTATATTTCCGCCGGCCGGCTCAATACCTATGGCTAAAGTATCACTGAAAAAAGCCGCCGAGCTGCTGCTTGAACAGGATGAGATCGTAATTCTTTGCCACCGCTATCCGGACGGAGACACCATCGGCTCGGCCTTTGGCCTGTGCATGGCGCTGCGTGATCTGGGCAAGCGGGCGAATGTGCTTTGCGGAGACATCATTCCCCGCAAATACAGCTACATTTTTAACCATCTTGAACCTATGGAGCTCAAAGAAAAATACATTGTCTCTGTGGATGTTGCCGACCCTGCGCTGCTTGGTCTGCTGCAGAACGATTATGCCGACCGCATAAACCTGTGCATAGACCATCACGGATCCAACCGACTCAGAGCTGACCACAGCTATGTGGACGCAAACGCCGCTGCCACCGGTGAGATAATATACAAGCTGATCGGATACCTCGGCACTCCTGTGACCTGTCAGATTGCAACAGCGTTGTATACTGCTCTGTCTACCGATACCGGCTGTTTCCGCTATTCCAACGTAACCGTCCAGACGCACCGCATAGCTGCAAAGCTGCTGGAGACCGGAGTGGATGGCAGCACCATCAATCAGATCATGTTTGAGACAAAATCCATGTCCCGTTTCAGACTGGAGATGGAAATGCTCAGCGCCATCGACTTCCGTTACGACGGACGTATGGCAATGATCGTACTTACAGCCGAAATGGTGGAGCGCAATTCGGTCAATGAGGGCGATATCGACGGCATGTCCTCCATTGTCCGCAATATCGAGGGCGTGGAAATGGGAATAATGATCCGCGAGGTTGCAGATGGATATAAGCTGTCCGTACGCACCTCAAAGGAGGTCAATGCAAGCGACTTCTGCCGCATATTCGGCGGCGGAGG
>JAZUOR010000257.1:0-2809 GCA_045604745.1 Acutalibacteraceae bacterium
GCAGCGACGAGAGCATTGCCACTGTGGATGACAGCGGTCTTGTAACCGGTGTCGCTCCCGGCAAGGTTCTCATAACAGCAGCTGCTGCCGACGGCTCTGCCTGTGATTCGGTCATCCTCCGCGTGGCGAAGAGCGGTCTTATCTTCATCAGCCCTTCGCGGCAGACCGGAAATGTCTACGTCACCGGCAACACCACCGAATGCGAGCAAGCCTATGGCATCGCCGCTTATCTTGAAGATATCCTCCTGAGCTATGGCTGCGAGGTCTATGTGTGTCCGGAAGAGCCTCTGCTGGGCATACGCGCCGCCATGGCCAAGGATATGGGAGCCGTATGCTACGTTGCCGTCCATACAAATGCCGGCAGTGCGGACAACTACGGCACAACCGCACTTTTCCATCCCAGCAGCATGGACAGCATATCCCTTGCGCTGGCACTGTACAACGAGGTCGCCGAACTCACTCCCACAGAGGAATCTCAGGCTCCGTTCAGCGGTCTTGGCCGGGGCTACACTGAAATCCGCATGCCCAACGCGGAAGGAATTCCCTGCACTCTGCTTGAGGTGGAATACCACGACAAGATGGAGCAGGCCCAGTGGATCATGGACCACCATCCCGAAATTGCCGATGCCATTGCCGACGGCATAATGAAATGGCTTTCGACCAGACAATAACTGCAAAAGCAAACCGCCCGCACACCGTCTGATGATGTGCGGGCGGTATTATTTTTTCCGGTTATCCGCGCTTGTTTTTTCTGCCGCCTCCGGCAAGCTTTTTCAGTCCCTTGAAGGGCTTGCCCTGAGCAATGAGCACAAGGCCGTCAGCCTGCTCGCGTGTCATGCTTGACATGGTCGCGGCACGGATGGGCATGTCGGTGATGGACGCCTCCATCATGCGGTCGATGTCCATGTTGGGGTCAAAGCCCTTGGCGGCTCTTCTCTTGGCAGCGCTGAATACAATGTGCCCCACAAAGGTGTTGTCCAGCGCGCTCATGGGCGAGTCGGCATTGACCGGACGCTCTGCGGTACGGTCGGGCAGAACGATACCGGGCAGAGCGGCAAACTGGCTGTCATCCGGCTTGAGGGGAGCGGATGCCACGCTGAAATAACAGGCTGCCTTTTCCTTCAGTTCGGGAACGGCCTGCACGGCGGTGGTCAGCGACAGACTGACACGCAGCCGCTCGTCTGCGGCGTTGGGAGCAGCGATGAGCTCATATTCACCCGGTTCGGCGTACCACGAGGCGGTCTCGGTGTTGTACACAGCCAGCTTGTCGGCAGTGATTTCAAACTCCACCTGTCCGCTTTCACCCGGCTGCAGTTCGATTTTTTTGAAGCCCTTGAGCTCCTTTTTCGGACGGAAGAACTCCGACCGGGGCTTTGCGGCAAAGAGCATCACGGTTTCCTTGCCGGCAGCTGCGCCGGTGTTGGTGACGGTGAGAGTGACCTTTGCAGTGCCGTCCTCACCCAGTTCGCTCTTATCTATGGCTATATCGGAATATTCAAAGGTGGTGTAGGAAATGCCGCTGCCGAAGGGGAACAGCACCGGCTTGTCCGCGGTGTCGTAGTAACGATAACCGGTGAAGATGCTCTCACGATATTCCACGTAGAAGCGGTCGTTGGCATACCAGTCATTGCAGGGAGTGTCCTCAACAGAAAGCGGGAAGGTTTCCGCCAGCTTGCCGCTGGGGTTGACCTTGCCGGTAAGCAGATTGACTGCTGCCTTGCCCATCTGGCAGCCGCCCAGATACATAAGCAGTACCGCTTTTGCCTTATCTATCCACGGCATGGCAACAGGGCTGCCGCAGCTGAGGATGACCACCACGTTGGGGTTGACGGCAGAAACTTCCTCGATGAGCTTTATGTGACTCTGGGGCATATCAAGGCTGTCGCGGTCGTAGCCCTCAGATTCGATGCTGGCTGGCAGTCCGGCAAAGATAAAGACGATGTCCTTGCCTTTGGCCGCCCTGACGGCTTCCCTTATGCGTTTTTTGTTGGGGATAAGCTCCTCGTCTGCATAGCCGTCGGCGTAGTCGAATTTTATGCCGGCCTGTTCGAATGCCTCACAGGGGTTGTCAAGAACTATGGGGTTGATGTGGCTGCTGCCGCCGCCCTGATAGCGGGGACGCTTTGCCATGCTGCCGATGACCGCCACGCTGCCGCCGGTGAAGGGCAGGATGCCGTCGTTTTTGAGCAGAACGGCACTCTGTTCGGCAGCTTCGCGTGCTATGTCATAATGCTGCTCCATGTCGCAGGTGTATTCCCCCTGCTCACCCTCCTCTGAGCGGAAGATCAGCTCAAGTACGGTTCGGGCTGCACGCTCAAAAGATTCGCGGGGCAGGGTGCCGTCAGCAAGAGCGGCAAGGATGATGCCGTCGGTGCCGCTGTCGCTGCCGGGCATCTCAAGGTCAAGTCCTGCCCTGTAGCTTTCGGCAACGTTGTCCATTGCGCCCCAGTCGGTCATGATGAGGCCGTCAAAGCCCCATTCATCGCGTGCGATGTCGGTCATCAGCTTTTTGTTTTCGGTGCTGTGGATGCCGTTCACCTTATTATATGCCGCCATTATCGTCCACGGCTTGCTGCGCTTGATGGCAGTTTCAAAGCCTCTGAGGTATATCTCGCGCATGGCGCGCTCGTCCACGATGCTGTCGGAAATGAAGCGTGCCTTCTCCTGCGAATTGCAGGCAAAGTGCTTGATTGAGGTTCCCACGCCGCAGCTCTGGATGCCGTCGATGATGGCGGCGGCCAGCCCGCCGGTGACGCAGGGATCCTCGGATACATATTCGAAATTGCGGCCGCACAGGGGACTGCGCTTG
>JAZUOR010000258.1:0-2568 GCA_045604745.1 Acutalibacteraceae bacterium
TGAAAAGTCCGTCCAAGGATGAGGTTAACGCAGAAAACGCATACAACCAAATCCGCAACTACATGCAGGACATCCCCTCCATTTTTAATTACAACGCTATCTGCGTGATCAGCGACCTTACCACAAACAAGGCAGGCACCATCACCTCTGGACTCGACCGTTTCATGGAGTGGAAAACCAAAGACGGCAGCTATGAAAATACAGCACTGGCGCAGTTCGATACCTTCTATGAAGGCATGTTCGACAGAGTGCGGTTGCTGGACATTATCAAGAACTTCATCTGCTTCTCCGTGGAGCAGGCAAAAACATTCAAAATACTGGCTGGATACCATCAGTACTTTGCAGTACGCAAGGCAGTAGAAAAAGCAAAGGTCGCTACCACAAGCGACGGTAAAGGTGGCGTGTTTTGGCATACACAGGGCAGCGGTAAATCGTTGTCCATGGTATTCTACGCCCACCTGCTGCAGGAGGCGCTGGACAGCCCGACCATCGTGGTCATGACGGACAGAATCGACCTCGATGATCAGCTGTACTCCCAGTTCTCCAAGTGTGCCGCATTTCTGCGCCAGACACCGGTGCAGGCAGAAAGCAAGGCGCATCTGAAGGAGCTGCTGGACGGCAGAACCGCCAACGGCATCATCTTTACCACCATGTTCAAGTTCGAAGAACGCGAGGAACCGCTGTCCACCCGACGCAACATCGTAGTTATAGCAGACGAAGCACACCGTGGACAGTACGGCATGGATGAGCGCGTTGTTATGAGTGAAAATGAGCAGGGCGAAACCGAAGCCAGAATTGTGGTTGGCAATGCCCGTATCATCCGTGATGCCCTCCCCAATGCGACCTTTATCGGGTTTACTGGTACGCCCGTGTCTTCCAAAGACCGTAACACCCGTGAGGTGTTTGGTGATTACATTGATATTTACGATATGACGCAAGCTGTGGAGGACGGCGCAACACGCCCTGTTTACTATGAGAGCCGCGTTATCCATTTGAAGCTGGACGAAAATACGTTGAAACTCATTGACTCCACATATGACCTTCTGGAGCAGCAGGCCGATAGTGTAACCATCGAAAAGAGCAAGAAAATGCTCGGTCAGATGGAAAGTGTACTTGGTGCTGATTCTACAATCAAATCGCTGGTAGATGATATCGTTCAGCACTATGAGAACGGCAGAGCAAATTTGCTTACCGGTAAATCTATGATTGTGGCATACTCTCGCCCGATTGCTATGAAGATTTATCGCCGTCTGATGGAAGTGCGCCCTGACTGGCAGGAGAAAGTCGGCGTCGTTATGACTGGCGGCAATAATGATCCCGAAGACTGGAAAGAAATTATTGGCACTAAGCACCACAGGGAAGAACTGGCTCGCAAATTTAAAGACAATGACGATCCCATGAAGATCGCCATTGTTGTCGATATGTGGCTTACTGGCTTCGATGTTCCTTCTATGCACACCATGTATGTGTACAAGCCCATGCATGGATACAACCTCATGCAGGCAATTGCCCGAGTCAACCGCGTTTTCAAAGATAAAGAAGGAGGTCTTGTTGTTGACTATGTCGGTATTGCAGGTGCATTGAAGGCGGCAATGAACGAATACACTGCTCGTGACCGCGCGAAATACGGCGATATGGATATCGCTAAGACTGCATATCCCAAATTCCAAGAGAAACTGCAGGTATGTCGCGATCTATTCCACGGTTTTGATTACAGCAGCTTCCTTAGCGGCACCCCGCTGGTTATGGCACAGCTCATTTCGGAAGGTGCAAACTTTGTGCTGGATCCAAAGGCAAAAGATCGCAAAGATCTATACTTAAAAGAGGCCTTATTGATGAAACAAGCAATGTCGCTTTGTTCCAGCATGACTACCGATAAAGAGCGTCGCGAACAGGCTTATTTTGAAGCAGTGCGTTCAACGGTTGTTAAGCTGACTTACGGCGGCAATGGAGGCAAACCGCTGTCGTTGAAGGAAATCAATTCCCAGATCAACGAATTGTTAAAAGCAAGCGTTCAGAGTGAAGGCGTTATCAGTTTGTTTGATAGCCGCAATGTGGGTGATAATTTTTCTCTCTTTGACCCCAATGTTCTTGAAGAAATCTCTAAAATGAAGCAAAAAAATATCGCGGTTGAGATTTTGAAAAAGTTGCTCGCAGAGCAGGTGTCGCTATATAAGAGAACGAATCTTGTTCAGTCTCAAAAGTTCTCCGAAATGATTACGCGTATCATGAACGCATATTACAATGGGCATATTGATAATGAAAAAACTATCGAAGAATTGCTTGAGGCGGCAAAAAGGGTCATGGAAGCATATCAGGCAGGTGAAAACCTGGGGCTAACGCAGGAAGAACTTGCTTTCTATGATGCACTTACAAAACCGACAGCGATTAAGGATTTCTATGAAAATGATGTGCTGGTGGAGATGACTCGAGAGCTCACAGAAATGCTTAGGAAAAACCGCACAATCGACTGGCAGAAGAAAGAAACTGCCAGAGCAACCATGCGTAAGATGGTCAAGCGGTTGCTAAAAAAGTACAAATATCCACCAGAGCAGTATGAGGACGCAA
>JAZUOR010000259.1:0-9612 GCA_045604745.1 Acutalibacteraceae bacterium
CCATGCGAATCATTTCAGCAAGGGCTTTGTTTCGGTATACAAGGTCGGTTCGCTGTTCAAATCCCATGCGCTCCCAGAATGCGTTGCCGCTTTCGTTGCGCTCAAAGACCACCAGAGCAACCTTGTTTATTCCGCAGCGGCGCAGTGCCTCCAACGCAGCATTCACAAGCGCTGTACCTATCCCCCTGCCGCGCTGCTCCGGACTGACAGCAGTGTGGTGGATGTATCCTCTTCTGCCGTCGTTTCCTGCCATGATGACTCCGCAGATTATGCCGTTTTCTTCCGCTACAAAGCAGGTATCCGGATTGCGTTCAAGATACCGTCCGATGCCCTCACGGGAATCGTCAAGATCGTTGAGTCCCATGCCCCTGCACGACAGCCAGAGTGAATATACAGCATCATAATCGGATATTTCCATACATCTGACATTCATTGCTTCTTTCTCCTTATACTCAGATGAACGAATAATCCATGACCTCGACATATTCATAGTACACTGTGTCGCCGGCAGATATTCCGGAAACGATCTCTACCATGTTTCCGTCAGAGATTCCTGTAACCACAGTCACCGGATTTTCAAAGAGAGCCTCTTCTTCATTGTATGCGGTATAGACGATGGTCTCGCCGTTCTGCTCGGTGAGAGCGGCAAGAGGCACAGCACAGTCAACCTCACGTTTTTCCACCGGTATGGTGACCGCTGCGTTCATGCCTGCACGCATGCTCTCCGTGCGTTCAACAGTAACCTCGGTCAGATACTTCGCCGAGCCGACAGCTGTTTCACTGCTGTCGGAAATGCTGATGACCACTGCGGTGAATGTTTCTTCGGGCATTGCATCGAGCTCAAGCATAACCTCCATACCGAGGCTGAGGTGTCCGAGATCCTTTTCGTCAATCGCCAGAGTGACCGTCATGTCGGTGTCTGCTGTTATTGAACACACATCAAGCTCCTTGAGCAGCCATGGATTTTCCTCCGGAAGTGCTGTCTGTGGCATCATACCGTTGAATGCACCTGTGTAATCCCCGAAGGAATAATCAAACTCCGGTACAACAAAGCCACCCGGAAAATTAGGAAATCCCGGAATAACAGGTGTTGTGCTTCCCGGTTCCTGAGGCACATCACTGTCGGAGACATCCGAATCGGAGACCTCCGGCTCATCAGGAGTCACGTCACCGTCTGACACCTCCGGCTCCTCCGGAACAGGGTTGTGACTCACCATCCACACCAGCTGGGAACCCTCATCGGTAATGTTGAAAGCAAAGACGACGTAGTTTCCGACCGCAATTGAGCCGCCGGTCCATGCTCCGTCAACAAAGGAATAGATTGCCGTTCCCTCCGGCAGATCGTAGTTCAGTGTTTCTGTGTAAGGCAGGCTTTCCAGCATGGCTGCACTGGAGTAGTCAAGCTCCCTTATGGCAATCGGACAGATCATCAGATTCAATGTGCTTCCGCTTATGCCGGTCACCTTTGCGGCGTAATTTGTGAAACCCTCTGAACCGGTGGGACTGTTTGCCATCGGCGACACATGCCATCCGGAGGAAGCAGTATCGCTGATCTCGAAATCCTTCTCATTGACCTCTGCGATAATTCCGGCAGACTCAGCTGTGATGCCTCCGTTATGGTACACCTCAAAGAGATACTGCAGCTGTTCCTCCATATTTCTGCGATGATTGAGCAGACCGGCGTACCCTGCGGACTTGTCGATATCGCCAAGTGTGGCAATGACATCTCCGGCATCCACCCAATCATTCACATCCACACGAAGGGAGTCGATCGTTCCATAATAACCGGTAACCGACAGCTGACTGTAGATATACAGTCTGCCTTCGCCGATAACCTTTCCGTTCTTTTCGGAAACAACGATCTTTTCATCAAGCTCACCTTTGGTGTCAGGAACCGTAACGGTGACGTTGTCTCCCGAAAGAGCCGCCACCGTACCGGTGACCACCTCGTCATCCGCCAGCGTCACATCCACCTGCATGCCTACTGTCGCCAGCGGATAATACACATCCACTGCCATGTGTCCGTCAAGGCTGAGCAGTGCAACTGCGCCGTTCCGGTACATGGCGTCGGTGACACTCTGTCCCTCCTGGGCATATATCGCTTTAACCCTGCCGGAAGCTGATGCGGTCAGCTTAGAGTTGTCCGACTCATCCATGGCTTCGTCTATCTCTTTGTCTATTTCGTCAAGCTTTTTCTGCAATTCTGCGGCTGCCTGCATAACTTCGGTCTTGTCCGCTCTGGCAATAAGCTCACCCTCGGACACATTCTGACCATTCTTTACCAGAATCTCCAGTTCGATATCCTCCGGAATCGTAACCGCAACCGCCTGCCTGTCGGTAAGTGTGCCGCCGGCATGAACAGAGGTTTCAATGACACCGCCCCTGGCTTCAAAGGAGGAAATTTCACCGGCTGCGTTCTGTTCTTTTCGTGCAAGACCCGGCATAACCGCCAGAACCACCGCAGCCGCAGCTATGGCAGCAATGGCTCCGTAGGGCTTTTTTCTCTTTATGGAAGGCTGCTGTTTCTTACTCATAATAAAATTCCTCCCCTGTTATCAGCCGCTATAGCGCAGCGCCTCGATAGGAGGCATCTTGGCCGCTTTATTTGCCGGATACAATCCGAATATCAGGCCAATGACCACACAGAACACCACCGAGGTGGTAACGACGCCCGGATCAAGCGTAAACACCAGTCCTGCTCCGGACAGCACTGTAGACAGTATCTGCAGCAGCGCCCAGCTGAGAAAAATGCCGATTGCACAGCCAAGCAGACTCATAACCACCGCTTCCATCAGAAATTGAAGCAGGATGCGTCCGCGACTGGCTCCGATAGCCTTGCGTATACCGATCTCACGGGTACGCTCAGTAACGGTGACCAGCATGATATTCATGATGCCTATGCCGCCAACCACCAGAGAAATAGCCGCTATTCCGCCCAGAAGCAGTTCAAGCACCGCGTTGACATCACCCATGGCCTCTTCTATGATCGCCATGGATGCTGCGTTGTAGGCATCGTCGTTGCCGTCAAAATGTTCGAGCAGACGATCCTCTATTACCTTCTGTGCGCTGTCCAGCTCATAGCCTGCAGCTGCAGAAACATAAAACGTGGTAACCGCCTTGTTAACGCCCTCGGTAATCTTGGGCAGGGTGGTATAGGGAATGTACGCCACAGCCGAACCGCCTGTGAAAACCGCTGTGAGCGAATCCTCGTCGTCGGCAAGGATTCCCACCACGGTAAAGCGGATGCCGCCGATGGATATCTCATGTCCGAGGCAGTCAGAATAACCTATCAGCTTTTCAGCTGCCCCTTCGCTGATAACGCAGACATAGCTTTCGTTCCGGATGTCGGCGTTTTTCAGATATCTGCCCAATATGAGTTCCAGCCCCTGAGCAGAATAATACTCCGGAGTGGTGCCATAGACGGTCATGCTGGTGCTGCTGCCCTGATACTTGCCGGTGAGGCTGGTCTGGCTGGCTGCAGTTACAGCGCCCACTGCATCATCCTGTGCCCATTTCTGAAGCAGATCAAGGTCTATTTCGGGCGATTTCTGGATCACGTTCACAGTCAGCAGGTCATTTCCCAGCGACGCGATGGTATCGGTTATCATTCCTGTTGTGCCGCTTACCAGACTGACCAGCACCACCAGTGTCATAACACCGATGATGATGCCAAGCATAGTCAGAGCAGCACGCATCTTGTTTCCTGCGATGGATTTCATCGCCATTTTGAATGCCTGAAACATATTACTCCTCCGTCGCCTCCTCTGCTGTCAGTTCGGTATCATTATTATCTGACATCCCGGCACTCTGCTCTTCAGGCTCACAGGCAGCTGTTTCGGCAGAATCCGCAGAACACTCTTCCGCATTATCTGCCTGCGAATCCTCTGAAATCGCCTCTACAGATGAGGGCTCTGCGTCAGCGGATTCGTCGCACAGATGATCAGACACTCTGCCGTCGAGAATATGCACCGTTCGTGCCGCCTGCTTTGCCACCTCATCGTCGTGTGTGATGAGCACGATGGTGTTGCCCTGCTCATGCAGTTCATGGAAGATATCCATTATTTCCGCACTGGTTTTAGAGTCGAGATTTCCGGTAGGCTCATCAGCAAGTATGAGCGAGGGTCTGGTGGCAATGGCGCGGGCAATGGCAACACGCTGCTGCTGACCGCCCGAAAGCTCGGTGGGATAGTGCTGAGAACGGTTGGTAAGATGCACTCTCTCCAGTGCCTCCTGAACCCGTTTCTTACGCTCGGCTCTGGGCAGATTCTGGTATATCAGCGGCAGTTCGACGTTTTCTTCCGCTGTCAGTTTTGCAATAAGGTTGAAATTCTGAAAAACAAAGCCTATCTTGCGGTTTCTGATGCGCGCAAGGTCATTTTCCGAATAATCCTCAATCGGAATACCGTCCAGCAGATAGGTGCCCGATGTGGCAACATCCAGACAGCCTATTACATTCATCAGTGTGGATTTTCCTGAACCGGAAGGACCGATAATGCTGACAAATTCGCCCGGACTGACCTGCAGCGAGGCATGGTCAAGGGCGTGCACCTGCTCGTCACCTATAGTGTACACACGGCAGATGTCCCTGAGAACGATCATCAGCCGTCACTCCTTTCCAAAGGGGTAGTCCCCCGGCATGGGCATTTCGTAGTCGTAGTCGTATTCAAATTCGTAATCACCGAAGTCAGAGGACATTCCTCCGCCGTAAGCACCGCCTCCGGTAAAGAAGCTGTAGAAGTCAAACATCTCCTTGGGCGGGATATAGTAAACAAGCTCGCCCTCTTCCACGCCGGTAAGTATCTCGGTGTAGCCGTTGCCGTTGACACCTATGGTGATCTCCTTCATACCGGAAAGCTCACCTGTTGCCTCGTCAATGGAAGTGTATACATAGTAACGGTCGCTGGTGCGGTTCACAGCATCTTCCGGCAGCAGCAGAGCATCAGCCGCCGCAGAAATGGAGATGTCGGCGTTTGCGGACATTCCGGAGCGCATCTGTTCCACTCTGTCCATTTCAAGCTCGACCATATAGGTGGTTACTCCACCTACTGCGGTTCCCTCTGTGCCAACCTCGGTAACTAC
Source organism: Acutalibacteraceae bacterium (assembly GCA_045604745.1). GTDB lineage: Bacteria > Bacillota > Clostridia > Oscillospirales > Acutalibacteraceae > SIG598. The sequence goes on from JAZUOR010000259.1 coordinate 5,080, forward strand.
AGCCTTGTAGCTCTCGTCACCGATGGAGCTTATGGTCACCGCCGCTTCCAGACCCTCCTGGATATTCAGTATATCGCTTTCGTCCACACTTACATTGAGAAGAATGGAATCGTTGGAACGGATGGAGAGCATTTCGGTGTCGGTCTGACTCTGCTCGTCATCCTCTTCCCATTCCACTTTGACAATACGTCCTGCCATGGGAGCATACATTCCGCCTGTGGAGTAGATGGCAATAAGCCGATTCATGTCCTCCTGCAGCTGCTCGCGTTCCTTGAGCAGTGCATCGTAATTGGCGGTGTAGCCGGTGTCGCTCAGTCTGAGCAGTGTGCTTCCGGCTTTGACCTCCTGATTTTCGTGAGCAGATACGTTGCTTACTGTGCCTACGTAACCGGTAACGGCAAGGCTCTGGTTGATATACAGCTCGCCGGTGCCCAGCTTGCGGCCATTCTCATCATAAACGTCGGCCAAAGCGCCATTGAGCGGTCCGTTGTCGGTCAGCAATACTGTGGCTTTATTGTTGACCGAGTGATCAACGGTGCCCTTCCACTCCTTATCCGCACATCTGACAACCACACTGTCTCCGGCGGCAAGATCTGCCTCAATATCCACAGCCATGTGTCCGTCAAGGGAGAGCAGCATGAGAGCTCCGTGTTCATACATAGCTGCCGAAACGTTATCATCCTTTTCAACGAATATGGCCTTGACTCTTCCGGAAACAGTAGCTCTTACGGATGTCTCAGCCTTTTCGTCCTCCGCATCCTCGATCTTCTCATCGAGTTCGTCAAGCTCGGTCTGTTTCTGAGCCATTGCAGCCATCAGTGACTGTGGATTGACAGACGCCAGCAGCTGGTTTTCCTCAACAGTGTCGCCTTCTTCCACATAGAGTCTGTCCAGCATCAGCAGTGCAGGCAGCTCCACCACTTCGCTTTCACGGTCGGCCAGCTGACCGGAGCCGGATACAGTGGTCTGAATGGTGCCTCGTGTTACATATGCCATCTCCGCTTCATCGCTGCTGTCGGAACCAAATTTCTCATCAACATCGCGTCTGAGCTTACCCAGATACAGCGAGAGTAGCAGCGCGGCTACCAGCAGCACGATCACTCCAATTATGATCCTCTTCTTGCGGCGCTGACGCTGTTCAGGTGTCAATCGGCTCTTGCTCATTTTGTATCTCCATTCCTTTCGTTTATTTCTGGAATTTATACTGCTAATTATTATACCACAGGAATATGTCGCTGCAGGCGGTTTTCTGTGATTCTTACGTGATATTATAGAAGTGAAAAATAATCATTTTTTGTTAAATATGCTGCAGTTTTTGTCTGTGCAAGTATAGCACGCACACATTTATTTGTCAATCTTTATTTAATGTTTTGCGTTAAATATTATATCTTTTGCATCTATAACATCGTTATCAACCAAACCAGTTATTTTTTCCTCAGATAAGAATACCGCCCCGAAGCTGTTTTGGCTCCGGAGCGGCTGATCTTTAATTGTCATGCCTGAGCGCAGCCGGTGACCTCATACCCTGCTTCGGTAACAGCAGCAATCAGTACACCATCTGCCACATCGACAGCAAGCGTAACCGCTGCAGTTTTTGCCTCAAGGTCAACCTCCACCGCAGAAACACCGTCCACTGCCTCCAGAGCCTTCTGAACATGTGCCTGACAGCGAGGACACATCATTCCTTCAACATTGAGCATCTTTTTCATTGTGGTATTATCCTTTCTTTTAGACTGTTCCTCAGAGACAGTCCTGTTTTTTCTATCTATCGCGCCGGATGGCTTGAAAAATCTCAGCCTGAGCGCGTTGGTCACCACGCACACAGAACTAAGGCTCATGGCAGCCGAACCGATCATCGGGTTAAGGCTGATTCCAAAGGGTATATACAGTGCACCTGCTGCCACGGGAATGCCGAGAAGATTATAGAAAAACGCCCAGAACAGGTTCATGCGGATGTTACGGATAGTGGCCCGGCTGAGTTCAATTGCCGCTGTCACATCCGAGAGCGAGTTCTTCATCAGCACAATGTCCGCAGATTCGATAGCCACGTCGGTTCCGGCGCCTATGGCTATTCCTGCGTCAGCACGGGTAAGTGCCGGAGCATCGTTGATGCCGTCACCCACCATTGCCACGCACCGCCCCTGCTGCTGGAGCTCTCTCACCTTCTGCTCCTTCTGGGCTGGCATGACTTCAGCGATGGCCTCGTCAATATCCAGTTCAGAGCGTATGGCCTCTGCAGTGACCTTGTTGTCTCCCGTCAGCATGACCACTCTGATGCCCATGTCATGCATGAGCCTGATGGCTGCGCGGCTGTCATCACGTATTGTGTCTGCCACAGCGATTACGCCGGATATCGAACCATTTTCAGCAAACAGCAACGGGGTCTTGCCCTCAGAGGCAAGGCGGCTGATGGTGTCCTCCAGACGATCTATCTCAGCCTGAGCGATGCCGCACTCGATCATAAACGCGCGGTTTCCGCCAAGGCATTTTCGTCCGTCTATCTCTGCACGCACACCCCGTCCGGCAACAGCCTCAAAGCCGCTGACAGCGGGCAGAGAAACACCGTCAGCTCTGGCCTTTATCACCACCGCTTCGCCAAGAGGATGCTCGCTGCAGTTTTCAATGGCAGCAGCCTTTGCCAGCAGAGCATCTTCAGAGCCGCCATCCATAGGAATGATATCCGTGACCGATGGATGACCTGAGGTTATTGTGCCTGTCTTGTCCAGAACAATAGTGTCAACCTTGTGCAGTGTTTCAAGAGCAGCTGCAGATTTTATGAGTATTCCCTGTTCGGCAGCTCTGCCGGTGGCAACCATGATAGCCACCGGAGTTGCCAATCCGAGAGCACAGGGACATGATATAACCAGCACCGACACAGCGCAGGTCAGAGCAAACTCCACTGTCTGACCGGCAATCAACCATATAACAGCTGTAAGCGCAGCAATACCCAGTACAACAGGTACGAACACACCGCTTACCTTATCGGCAAGACGCGCAATGGGAGCCTTGCTGCTGCCCGCCTCGTCAACAAGACGTATTATCTGAGCAAGAGTAGTATCGTCGCCCACTTTAGTCGCTCTGAAACGGAAGGAACCGTTGCGGTTGACCGTGGCGCACACTACCGCATCACCGGGATTTTTCTCAACAGGGATGCTCTCCCCGGTTATGGCTGACTGGTCGATGTATCCGTTCCCGTCCACAAGCTCACCGTCAGCAGGAAGGCTCTCACCGGGCCGGATGACGACAATATCTCCCACCACCAGTTCCTCTGCGGGAATGATTATCTCGTTGCCGTCGCGCACAACCGCTGCGGTTTTTGGAGCGAGCTCCACCAGCCGTCCCAGAGCATCAGAGGTATGGGATTTGGAGCGGGCTTCAAGGTACTTTCCCACAGTAACAAGGGTAAGTATCATTGCTGCCGATTCAAAATACAGCTGATGGGAATAGTGTTCCACAATTTCGATACGGTCGTACCCCAGACCGTACATCATTCGATATAGGGCGAAAATTCCGTAAACAAGTGACGCTGTCGCGCCGATGGACACCAGCGAGTCCATATTGGGTGCGCGGTGCAGCAAAGCCTTGGAGCCCACGCGGAAGAATTTGAAATTAACAGCAATGACCACCAGCGTTATAAGCAGCTGTGTAAATGCTGCAATCGGAGCGTTCTCTATGCCTGTGAAAATTCCCGGCAGAGGCAGTCCAAGCATATGCCCCATAGCAAGATACATCAGCGGCACAAGCATTAGCAGCGACCATATCAGGCGATTGCGCAGGGCAAGCTCCTCTTCCCTTGCCTGAGATTTCCGGCTTTCCCATTGGCTCTTAAAACCATCGCCCTTGTCATTCCGGACGCTGAACAGGGATGCACCGTAGCCCACTGCATTGACCGCGGCGATTATTGCCTGAGGATCAGTGTTCTGTTCGTCGTAAGCGGCTGTAAGAGTGCCGGCAATGAGATTGACCTCGGCACTTTCCACTCCCTGCACACGCAGAGCAGCTTTTTCAACATTAGCCTGACAGGCAGCGCAGGTCATGCCGGTCACTCTGAATTTCTCTTTTTGCATCTTTTCACCTCTTGAGAACAGCAGTTAGCATATGCTTATTATATCCTCTGCGGCTAAGATTTTCAAGTGGCGGCACAAATATGCCCTTATCTATTTAATAGAAGTTTTGATTTCTTCCTGCCCACTTCTGCTTATTCCGTTCTCCCCAGCATAGCTGTGGGATTAAGCATATCAATAATAGTATAACAATATGCAGCTGCATTTCATCACATTAATAACGCAAAAACAGCGGGCAGGCATAAACCTGTCCGCTGTTTTCAATTATGTTTGAAGCTAAATTACTTAACCTCGACCTCTGCGCCGGCTTCCTTAAGCTTCTCAGCAAGAGCCTCGGCGTCAGCCTTGGAGACGCCTTCCTTAAGAGCCTTAGGAGCGCTCTCAACGAGGTCCTTGGCTTCCTTCAGGCCCAGACCGGTGATCTCGCGGACGACCTTGATGACGTTCAGCTTGCTGGCACCAGCAGACT
>JAZUOR010000260.1:0-9067 GCA_045604745.1 Acutalibacteraceae bacterium
ATTGCCTCCAGAGACGAGCTCACCGGCTGCTATAATCGCCGTGGCTTCTTTGAGGTATCCGAGCATATTGCCCGTATGGAATCAAACGCGGGAAGAAGGGCGATAGTGGCCTTTGCCGACCTTGACAATCTAAAGCAGATAAACGATGGCTACGGTCACGACGAGGGCGATAACGCCATCATACTGGCGGCACAGGCACTGCAGAAGTGCTTCAGTCCCACCAGCATCATAGGACGCATCGGCGGCGACGAATACGCTGTCTTTGACCTCATCGGCGGCAACGAAACGCTGGAATCCATACACAAGCGGCTCAAGGATACAATGGCGGCGCTGGACGAGCGGAGCAAGCATCCGTATCACGTGTCCATCAGTGCCGGCCTTACCGAATTCCAGTGCAACAACGAGGTGGTTCTTCGCGGCTATGTTGACCGCGCCGACCGCCAGCAGTATGTTGACAAGAAGCAGAAGAGCACAAAGGTTGAGAAAGATTAAGCCTTCGATTTGTATATTTATTCATTGCGCCGCAGCAAAGACTGTGCTATAATTATCCCGTCGATCGTGCCCGCATATTGTCGGGTATGGTCGGGAACAACATACCATCAGGAGGATTTACTATGGATCTGGTCAAGAAATTTTTCCCCATCAGCATGCGTGCCACCGACGTTATCGGTCTGGTCATCAGCATCATCATCTACGCCCTGCTGCCCACCGCTCTGGGTCTGGTCAACAGCTGCCTCGGCGGAATTCCCGTCATCGGCTTCCTGATGGGTCTTATCCTCAGCGTTATCGGCATCTACTGCCTTATCGGCATCGTGCTGGCTATCCTCGTTTTCTGCAAGAAGCTCGTCTGATAATATTCCGACATATTCCGGGCCGCAAAGTCAGTCAACGCTTTGCGGCCCTTTAAGTTTTGTATTACCGCCAAAGGAAAGAAAAAGACATGACACAGCCACGTGAGATAAACTATCCGCCCTATTCGGTGCTGATGAATGTTTATGCCCTTGAAAAGCCGGAGTATTTTGAAAGGGCGCTGGGCAGCATGACCGCCCAGACTCTGCCGCCGGACGAGATAACCATTGTGTGCGACGGACCGCTGACACCGGAGCTGGACAGGGTGCTGGAGCAGTGCGAAAGTGAACATCCCGGCCTGCTGAATATTCTGCGTTTTCCGGAGCATCAGGGCATCGGCATCTGCAACAACAAGGGTCTTGCCGACTGCCGCAACGACATCGTCGTGCGCATGGATTCCGACGACATCTCCGAGCCCGACCGGTGCCGGAAAGAGCTGGCGGAGTTTGCCGCCTGCCCTGAGCTGGACATCGTCAGCGGCTATATCCTTGAGTTTGAAGAGGACGAAAGCAAGGGCTTTCTGCGTACCGTTCCCACCGACAGGGAGGAAACACTGCGCTATGCCCGCCGGAGGATGCCCTTTTCCAACGTCACCATTGCCTACCGCAGGAGCCTTGTGGAAAAATGCGGCGGATACCGCGACCTTTCCCGTGCCGAGGATTACGACATGGCTGCCCGCATGATAATGGCCGGAGCGCAGTTCAAAACGCTGCCGGAGCTGCTGGTGCGGGTGCGGGTCAGTGCAGATGCATTCAAACGGCGCAAGGACTGGAACCACATAAAGAGCCTCATCGGCGTGCGGTGGGGACTTTACCGCATGGGCTTTACCTCCCTGTGGGATTTTGCAGTCATGTCCGGCAGCCACATCGTCACCCTGCTTATGCCCGAAGCGCTCATCCGCTGGCTGTATGAGAAAAAACTGCGCACACCCTATGGAGGTGACAGCGATGAATGACATGAACGACAGGCTTGCGGCGATCCTGCTGGAGGAATGCTGCGCCATGTTCCGCGGGCTGCAGAAGGACGCAGCTGACCGCGACGGCAGATACGGCAGCTTTCCGCCCTGTGCCGTTATCGTGCACAAGGAGTATGATCCGCGTTACAGAGGGCTTGTCAATGCTCTGAAAGCGTGGAAAATCGACGGCGGGACGGTGAGGGAAATACAGCTTCCACCGCCGCAGATCGACATTAATAACCGGTCGGGAATGTACTACCACATGGGCTTTTTCACCTTCTGCTTTCCCGACGACCTTTCACAGGCTCAGCTGTCCATGACCCTCGGCCCCAGATACGGCAGAGGCTATACCTGTTCGGTTGATGTCAGCGGCGAAGATATACGCCTCGGCGAATGGAACACCGAATGGGTGTCGTAGAAACAGATACAGCAAAGCGGTCGGATGACAGAAATCCGGCCGCTTTTCATTGATATTGATATTCTGTACGGAACAGGAAGAGGTTTACAGATACAGCACTGTGTCGGTCATGCGCTTTTTTCTCAGGTAAAGCCTGACCGGCAGTGACAGCTCGAAATCCAGTGCCTTTTCCGGACAGACCGCTACGCACCGCAGGCAGCGCATGCACCGGCTGCCCGCCACGCCGTCAAGCATTGCGCTTTCGGGACATTGCGCAGTGCAGACACCGCACCGGGTACAGCTGTCGATTTTCTTCAGCTTCACTCCAAGCTGACTGCGCATGAGTGGAGCAAGGTCGGCAAAGAGATCCTTTCGACCGTCGCTCAGCTTTGCCTCGGCGGGCTGCGAGATGCGCTCAAACAGCGGCTCAAGGGGAGAAGGGTCAAAGTCTGTCTCCTCCCGCAGATAGCTGTGACCGATGGGCACGCAGGCGGCGGCGATGACTCTGCCGCAGACAAGCCGGGAAGCCTCTGCGATAACGTTGCCGAAGGACATGCGTCCGTAGGCGGCGATGAGCACCACGTTTTCTGCCGTCAGTCTGCGGAGAAAGTCTGTGACCGGACGGGGTATATTCTGGCAGTATACCGGAAAGACCACCACGGCGGTGCCGCAGGTGTCCGGTGTCAGTCCGTCCTCAATGGCGACCGGCTCGCACTCAAGCCGCTGCGCGAAATATTGCGCGACGGTTCCGGTGCGCCCTGTAGCGGAGAAGTAATACACACGCCTCACTGCCTGCCCTCCAGATAGTCCTTCATTATGGCGCACTCCGGCACTTCCTCAAGGGAGAAGCCCAGCAGGTTTTCCATTTCATAAACGGCCTCCTCGCGGGAAAGATTCCGTCCGCGGCCGGCAAGGGATATCTCAAGTGCGCTGAACGGTATCATACGGCTGCGGCAGTGATAAAAGCGGACAAACTGGGAGTATTCCTTGCACTTTTCAATTGAGCAGCTGGTGTGCAGAGCCTTGCCGGTGTCCGCGGGAGCCACCCAGCCGCATTCCTTTACGAGGATGTCCTTGACCGCTTTCCAGTCGTATCGCCCGCCGCTTATACGGTCAAAATCAAGATGCACAAAGGCGGGAATGTTTCCTGTGCGCGAAGAATACCGGATGGCACGCCGGAGCGGCGGCAGAAACTCCGGGACCTCATGTATGGCGGCAACGATGTTGGACACAAGCTCGTTGCGGTAGCCAAGGAGATTTTTTATTTTGCTGTCTCCGAAGCCCAGCTGCTTCATGGTGGCGAGCGTGTGGAACTGTCCGCGGCGCAGAGGAGGACGCAGGGTGAGCACCCGCCCGGCGTTGAACAGCAGCTGCAGCAGCCGGCTGTCGGGGAAAGCATAGGCTATTTTGGGTGCCATGCCGTTGTAATAGAGCCCCAGCATCTGCACCGGCTCGTTGCCCGCCATGAAATAAGGCACGCGGCTGTTGACCAGCTCCGGATAGAAAAGCACGTAGGCAAGGGAAGGACAGGCACAGGTGTTTTCGCTCAGCTCATAGAGCCGGCGGTACATCTTCAGCAGGTCGTCCCGTGCCACGGTGCGGGTGATGAACTCAACGGTGGAGAAGTGCTTTTTGGCGTTTTCGATGCTTGCGCGGGCGTTGTCCGACATGTAGGGTATATCCCATGTCAGCGCCAGCACGCGCAGTCCCTTCACCTTGGCAAGGTAATAGAGCAGATAGGCCGAATCCTTGCCGCCGGTGTAGAAGAGCGCCACGTCAAAGCGGGAGTTTTTGGCCCGTGGGATGTCATCGACGATAGGCACGATGCTGCGCATCCGCTCGGCCTCCCTGCGGGTCTGGCACATGGGGCACAGGCCGTTTTCGTCAAACTCAAGGCCGGGGATGATGTAGTCGTTGGCGCAGCAGCCGGTGCAGAACCGGGCATCGTTCAGCGAAGCAGGTGTAGTGCGCAGAGCGCTTTGCTCCACCACCTGCGTTCCCAGCAGTCTGCCCAGTGCCGACCGTTCGCGGCGGCTCAGCTCACGGGGCAGAGAGGCGATGATATCGGCCTGCCTGCGGGTAAGGCGGCAGGTGTTTCTGAACATGTGCTTTTTGCTGCGCAGACCGTAATAGGTCAGCCTGCGTCCATCCTGCACCCAGCGGTTCTGGAGATAATGCACGGGCTCACGTCCTTACTTGTGTTTTTTCAATGTCTGCTGCAGAAAAACGAGTGACATTCATTGCTTATCAACCTGCAGCCTGTTTGCACTGACTGCTTTAATTATAGATTTACGGACTGCAGGAGTCAAGGCAGCAATATCACAGCCGGCAAAGGCGATAGAGTATCCGCAGCGTTGGGTCAAACGTCTCATAAATAGTCCTTCATAAATAAATCACCTGAGTATTCGCTGTGAACACTCAGGTGTTTTTATGTCAGAGATTTTCTCCGTTGGTCTTTATGACCTCGCTGTACCAGTGGAAGGAGTCCTTGGGTGTGCGCTCAAGGGTCTGATAATCAACGTAGATAAGACCGAAGCGCTCGTTGTAGCCCTGAGCCCACTCAAAGTTGTCGATGAGCGACCAGGCAAAATAGCCGCGGATGTCCACGCCGTCCTCGACAGCACGGCTCAGCGAGAGCAGATAGCGGTTGTAAAAGTCGATGCGTGCGGGATCGTGCACCTTGCCGTCGAGGCTGACAAGGTCGCGGCAGGAAAGTCCGTTTTCGGTGATGTAGATGGGGGAATGATAACGCTCGTAGAGAAAACGCGGGCCCCAGTAGAGGGCATCGGGAGTGATGTTCCAGCCCATGGCGGTGCGCGGACGACCCAGCGGGAAGGTCACCTTTTCCGGGCCGTTTTCACCGGCGCGCACATAATAGCCGTGATAGATGTTCTGAGCATAGAAATCAAGAGGCTGGCTTATGAGCTCCATATCCTTCTCCCAGCCATCGGGCAGATACTGTCCGAAGCGCGCCAGTCCCTCATCGGGATAGCGTCCCAGCATTACAGGATCGCTCCACCATGCGGGATTGAAGACAAAGGAGCGGTCTCTTTCGTCAAAGGCGAAGAAAGCTTTGCGGGCGGCTTCGATATCCTCAGGCCGGTCGCTGGCGGGCATGGCGGGCAGGCAGGTGGGAGCCCAGCCCACCTTGCAGTCGGGCACCAGACGGCGCAGCTCCTTTACAGCCATGCCGTGAGCCTTGAGCACGTTGTGGCACATTTTTGCCAGCATTGCCGGAGGATAGGAAAGTCCGGGAGCGTTGTTGATGCCGCAGCAGCCTCCGCCCATGAAGGAGGAGGGCTCGTTGAAGGTGACGAACCACTTTGCCCGGTCACCGAAGTGCTCGGCGACCACGCGGGTGTATTCGGCAAACCACTCCGGGCTTTCGTCGTTGCCCCAGCCGCCGTTGAGCATCAGTGCCGATGGATAGTCCCAGTGATAAAGGGTGATGTTGGGCTCGATACCGGCAGCAAGGAGCTCGTCGATGAGATTGCTGTAGAAGTCGATGCCCTTCTGATTGATGCGTCCGATGCCGTCGGGCAGGATGCGTGCCCATGAGATGGAGAAGCGGTAGGCTTTGATGCCCAGCTCCTTCATCAGCGCAACGTCCTCTTTATAGCGATGGTAGTGGTCGATGGCGACGTCGCCGTTGGCACCCTCTTCAATCTTTCCCTCAATGGCGCAGAAATCGTCCCAGATATTGCGTCCCTTGCCGTCCTCATAGGCGGCTCCTTCTATCTGATAGGAGGAGGTGGCGGCTCCCCACAGAAAATCCTTGGGAAATCTCATGGCATATACCTGCTTTCGTTTTTTGTGACAGTCCTGCCTGCAGGCGGATGTCTCTGAAGCAATTATAGCGGGTAAGTCCGCTGCCTGTATATCAATAATCAGTCTTTCCTGACGGAAATAGGGACACAGTTGTCTTTTTGATGAAGAGTGCTGAATTCATCACTGCTGCCTTATGAAGCTGATATCTCCGATAGTGACACAAGTCCTCCGACCCCGCTGCATATTTCACATACTCCGGAAAAACGGACAATAGTTAAATCCCCCTGATGCAGCAAAAGTCACTGCGTCAGGAGGATCTGACTGATACCGGATCGGGGATATTATCGTGACATGAATAAGAAAACAAGACCTGCGGCGAAGATCACTGTGAGCACAGCTCCGATGGCTGCCATGATTCCGGCGATCTTCTTGGGCAGCGAATCGCCTTCCACGCGGAAATTGCCGGGCTTGTCCGGTTTGTAGTATATTTCCACTTCCTGGCCTACGCCGTACTGAGCCTGAGAATGACCGTATTTATATTCCTTTGAATAGGTCTTATCTCCCACGGTGTATTCAAACACCGGAAACCAGGCCCAGTTGATCCGTGTTTTTGATTTTTTACTTGTACGCCTGACAAGTTCGGTAACGGTGCCGACGGTTTTTTCCGTATACTTTCTGGCTTTTTTCTTCTCCTTCACAAGCTGTGAGATTCCGGTGAACAGAAAGGCAAGCCCGAAAAAAAGGCCGACCCCCGTTATTCTCAGCAATGTCTCATTCATTTTCGTCTCTCCTGTCTATATGATGTTGTTGATATGCAATATCGGGACAGCCGCACCCAGAAGCAATAAGACGATTCCGGCGATGACAAAAATCACTGCCGAAGCGGTGGAGGATTTGTAACCGGGAAGATAAAATTCGTTGGGGTACTTCGGGTTGTAGCAGATCACAACTCCCTCGCCCTCGTAAAACTGAGGCTTGTGATGTCCGAATGAATGCTCCTTTATATATCTGGCCTTTCCCACCTGATATTCAAAGACAGGGTGATAAACCGGATTGAAGGAGGCTTTATTCTTGTACAGGCGTTTAGGGTCCTTTTTGCTGTGTGCACTGTACTTTGCGTGCTGGCTGAAAACCATTTCGGTTACGGTTCCGGTGGTTTTTTCGGTACACGTTTTCTTTTTCTTTCCGGCGCTGCGCAGCATCGCTGTTCCGACAATTAAAAAAATAAGTCCCAGAAAAGCGCATACTCCCGCAATGAACACTATGGCCGTCAATTCGCTGTTCATGTACTTCTCACTCCTTGTCTGAATTCTTTCTGAGATGCATTCTCTGAGATGCATTCTCTATTATTTTATAAACCAGAAATTCATCTTTTGCAATAGTGATTCTTCACTTTGCGGTTTCTGCCGGACATCAATTGATAGGGTATGGGATATAATCTCCTCATCCTGCCTGATATAATGCAGCCGTAGATAAAAAGACAGGAGAAACACAAACGTGCCGGCGCAGTAAGCAGAGAAGGAGGGACGGAAGCTGCGCGCAGAACGTTAAAAGCACACCGGAATTCAAAGATGCACAAAGGTGAAAGCAGGAGGACGATATCATGATGTTTTACAGGATCGAAAGCGAAGTGAGCTATCAGCCGCCCAACGAGGATCAGCGCCGGGCCTTTGCGTGCGATATTCAGACAAAGAGCGACGAGCTTTTCGGCAGATACGAAAGAAAAGACTATGTCTTTATCAGCAGGCTCGGTCTGGACAGCCTTACCGCAGGGGTCATAACCAACAGCAGTGAGCTTCCCCGTCAGCTGGTGGACGAATTCTTCCGTGAAATCAAAATCGACACCGGAGAGCTCAAAGTGCATGAGGTGACCCTGAGCGAGATGTTCCAGATGCTCAGAAACGCCGACATGAGGGACTTTATTGATGACGACGATAAAGTGCTTGCAAGGATGCGTCTGCTCAATCCCCGTCGTCATAACATCGAACTCTCGGAGCATATGCTGTACTTCGACAAGCAGCCGGAGGAGTGGCCGGCATGGGCAAAGCGTATTATGGCGGACCAATCGCTGATGCCGGAGCTTGAGCGCATTTCCGCAGGCGCAAGGATAAGCGGCGCCGCGGGACATCCGGTGCATTACATAGTGCGCACAGACAACAGCAATATCCGCGGCCAGATAGTGGAACTGCTCCATCTGGCACTGTACACTGCAGGACGCATAAGCAGCAGGCGCGTAAGCACGATCTCCTCCTTTGACGAGGACTCACCACTGGATGCAGCATACCGCTCCTATACCGGCGGTATGCTGGAGGTGGAGCTTGCCGAAATCGATGAAACCGGTGAGGAATCGGTCAGAGCACGTGCCGGACGTGACATTCAGGCTCTTTGCCGTGTGGCAAGAAAATACCGGAACAAGACCCTGAGCGTTTTCTGTCTGCCGGGGAACAACCGCCGTCTGAGGGAGGAGCTGCTTGAGTGTCTGGGCGATCTGCCGGTGGTGGAGATAGTCGAAAACGACATTACGGCGGAGGATGCACGCGCCTATCTGCGCAGCAAAGCAAAGGAAACGGGAGTCAGAGGAGACAGCCGGCTGTACAGCATAACCGGCACTGAGGCGTCACTGACCGTTACCGACCTTGACCGTCATTTTGACCAGTGGTATTCGCTCAAGCTGCGCCGATCGGTATACCCGCAGTATGCTGCTGTGCAGAGCGCATGCATGGTGGAAAAGAATGAAGAATCCTACAGAGGCAGCGCGGCATCCGAGCTGGAGCGCATGGTAGGTCTTGACGAAGCAAAGCGGGTTATCGGACGGGCGGTGGATTATTACAAGGCTCAGCGTCTTTTTGCCGACAAGGGCATGAAGCAGAAAACACCGTCCATGCACATGGTCTTCACCGGCAATCCCGGTACGGCAAAAACCACCGTTGCCCGTCTGTTTGCCCGGATAATGAAAGACAACGGTCTGCTCTCCGACGGCGAGCTGGTGGAGGTGGGCAGAGCCGACCTTATCGGAAAATACGTTGGCTGGACGGCAAAGCTGGTGAAGAGCGCCTTCAAACATGCCCGCGGCGGCGTGCTGTTCATCGACGAGGCCT